>CANSWW010000010.1 GCA_947650845.1 uncultured Lachnospiraceae bacterium | reverse complement strand
GAAGTATTCTTTTATCTAACGAGTGATACCCGAAATGTTGCCAAATCGTTGCCAGAGCCTAAACAAATTTGCTTGCAACCCGCATAAACACTAGCTTTCTAAAGTCCATTTCATCACTCGAACTCAATCGTCGCCGGCGGCTTCGGGCTCATATCATAGCACACCCGGTTCACATTCCCCACCTCCGCCAATATCCTCTCCGTCACCCTCTCCAGCACATCCCAATCCACCTTCTCAACCGAAGCCGTCATAGCATCCACCGTATTGATCGCCCGCACGATCACCATATACTCAAAGCACCTGGCATTATTCTTCACGCCCACCGACTTAAAATCCGGCACCACGGTAAAATACTGCCACACTCTCTTATCAAGCCCCGCCCGAGCAAACTCCTCCCGAAGGATCGCATCCGACTCGCGCACCGCCTCCAGCCGATCCCTGGTAATCGCCCCCAAACAGCGCACGCCCAGCCCCGGCCCCGGGAACGGTTGGCGATACACCATCGAAGCCGGAAGCCCCAGCTCCAACCCGCAAGAGCGCACCTCATCCTTAAACAACTGCTTCAAAGGCTCCACCAGCTCAAACTTGAGATCCTCCGGCAAACCACCGACATTGTGGTGCGACTTCACCATCTTCGCCGTTTTCGTCCCGCTCTCAATAATATCCGGATAAATCGTACCCTGGCCCAAAAACTCAATCCCTTCCAGCTTCCTGGCCTCCTCCTCAAACACCCGAATAAACTCCCCGCCAATAATCTTGCGCTTCTGTTCCGGATCCGCAACGCCCTCCAGCTTGCCAAGGAAACGCTCCGTCGCATCCACATAAATCAAATTCGCATGAAGCTGGTTCCGAAACACCTCAATCACGCTCTCCGACTCATTCTTGCGCATCAGCCCATGATTCACATGGACGCAAGTCAACTGCTTCCCAATGGCCTTAATCAGCATCGCCGCCACCACCGAAGAATCCACGCCGCCGGACAAAGCCAGCAGCACCTTTTTATCCCCCACCTGCGCACGGATCTGCTCCACCTGATCCGCAATAAAATTCTTCATATTCCAATTCGCCTGCGCCCCGCAAGCCCCAAACACAAACTCCCGCAGAGCCTCCCCCTCCGGCATCGCCTCCAAACGCCGCTCACAGCGCGCCGTCGGATGGTCAATCGCCAGCATCGGCAAACCGCACCCATACAATTCCGACGAAACCTCCACCGGCGCGCCGTCCACCACCCGGTTTTCCCCGCCGTTTAAAATCAACCCCTTCACATTCGGCAAACGCCTCAGCTCCTCCGCACTTATATCGTGAGGATGAATTTCACTGTACACGCCCAACTCGCGAACCGCGCGGGCCAGCGTCGCATTTTCCGTACTTCCCAAATCCAAAATCACAATCATATCCTGTTTCATACCGTCTCTTTCTCCTTTCCTTATCTTTGTCCGTATTCCCAAGGCATAGTGGTACACCCCTACGGCATTTCATTCTTCTTTTTTATAACGAACAAAATTCACAACCGCCGCCGCCAATGACACCAACACCGTCGCCCCATGCAATACAATCATCCCCTCCGGCGTCTCCCTATAATAAAAATCCGCCCAAAGACTCACCATCCAGCAACCAGTCGAAAACAGCCACAAAGCAGCCGCAAACAACAGCCATTTCTTCTTCATCCCCACACCTCCGTGCGCCCATCCTCCTACCCTTCCCTCCTCACAATTCCGCCACCCTCACCGGCCTCACTTCCGCCTCATGCGCCTCCAAATACGCAAAAACCTCCTCCCTCTCAGGAATCGACGACATGCCGCCGATTTTCGTCACACTCAGCCCCGAAGCCACCGTACTCATTTCAAGAATCCTTTCAAACGGCAATTTCTCATGAACACCATACGCAAACGCCCCATGGAAAATATCCCCCGCGCCCAACGTATCCACGCAATCCACCCGAATAGCCGGCATACAAAACAACGCCCCGCCCTCACCATACAACAGCCCCCGGCCGCCCAGCGTCACCACCACCCCAGGCGCCAGCTCAGACAACTTCCCATACTGAACCGCCAGCTGCCGCGGCCTATCAAGCGCCAGCTCCTCCCCCACAAAACCAGCGGCAAACACCTCCGAACACACCAAATAATCCACCCTACGCGCCAAGGCCACCGTATGCTCCCGCGCCGTCCCGCCGTCCAAGATGCTCACCGCCGACGGATTCGCCGCCAAAGCCCGCTCCGAAGAAGCCCTCTCATGGCCGTCAATCAACAGCACGTCCCACTCCGGCGGCAAGGGCAGCTCCCTATCCAAAACCGTACCCGGATAATTAAAAGCAGTGCGATTCCCATTATCGCCATGCCGAAGCACAAAGCTGCGCGACGACTCCGTCCCGGCCAAACGCTTCACATACGACACATCCACCGCAAACCGCCCAAGCCCCCGCAAAATCGCATCGGCAAACAAATCATCCCCCACGCGCGTAACCAACCGCGTTTCCAGCCCCCACCTCCCGGTCAAAGCCGCCGCGCAGGCCGCCGGACCGCCGGGCAACTCATAAATCTCGCTCACCCTGGCCTTAATATTCTCCTCAATCCTCCCCGGAATGCAATAAATCATGTCATAGCCGCACTGGCCAATACACAAAACGCTCATCCGCTTCCGCCTTTCCGTTTGTTTCCCTATCCTTTCAGAGCATCCGGGACACCCCCACGGCGTTTCCGGTGCTTCCGATGTTTCCGCTTTTTACCACCCGGACAAACCGAACAAAAACCAAACTCATTCCATAGAAAAAGTATAATCGAATTATCCCAAAAAGCCAACATTTTTTCAAAAAACCGAACCAATAAAAACCAATAAAAACACCCCGACGCCCCCGCCCGTCCCCTTGAACCATCCCCCGCAATATGCTAAAATAAAACCAACACACCGCTCATATGGAGGAAAACACTATGCCCCAATGGCTGTATCTATGGACGCTCCCGCCAATCTTCTGCGCCACCCTATACCTGCTGCTGCGCAGCGGCATCGCCGTATCCAAAAGCATACGCGCGCTTCTATTTTCATTTCATCCCGGAAAAAATACAGACAAGGTAACTCTCGGTTCCTGCACCGGCTGGGTCCGCCATATCGGCCGCTTCCCCGAAAACCGAACCTATAAATTCACCTTAGACACTCAATTATCAAAAGGAGACGCAGAAGTCCTTCTGCTAGACAAGAATAAACAACCGCTCTTAAAGCTAAACCAAGAATTCCCCATAGATCAAATCGCACTAACCCCCAATAGCAGATACTACCTTCGTTGGAATTTTAAAAACGCCACCGGAAGCTGCCAACTGCGATGGCAATAACAGCACGCCTTATCGCCCACGGCTTTCCCACCCCGTTTCATCACCCCCCCTAAACGCACACAGAAAGGAACGAACCCAATGCTGGTCAATCTAAAAGAAATCCTCTCCCAGGCCGAAAACGCACGCTATGCCGTCGGCTGCTTCAATACCCCCAACCCGGAAACCATACAGGCCGTCATTGCTGCGGCCGAAGAAGAACAGCTCCCCGTCATCCTCGCCCACGCCCAATCCATGGATCCGCCGGCGCTCTTAGAGGAGATCGCCCCCGCCATGCTAAGAAGCGCCCGCCGGGCGTCCGTCCCGGTCTGCGTCCACCTCGACCACGGAAGGGACTGGCGCTACGTTAGCCGCGCCATGGACTTAGGCTTCACCTCCGTCATGTTTGATTTAAGCGACAAGCCCTTCGAAGAAAACGCAGCGGAAATCCAAAAACTCTGCCAGATCGCCCACGACCGCCAGATTACCGTGGAAGCCGAGCTCGGCCTCTTAACCGCCGCGCCTGCTCCGGCCACCGCATCCATCCCAGCCACTGAAAGCACCGCCCAATCTCCGTCCTCCGCCTCCGGCAGTGCCGCCCAACCTCCGTCCACGGCCTCCGACAGCCCCGCAGCGCCGCCGTCCTCAGCTCCTTCCGTCTCCTACACCGACCCGCTCCAAGCCGCCCGCTTCGCCCGCCTCACTGGCGTAGACGCCCTCACCGTCTGCTTTGGCACGGCCCACGGCCAATACAAGCTCCCTCCCCGCCTGGACATCGACCGCGTGCACCAAATCCGCCGGCAGCTGGACGCCTGCTGCCGCATCGTCATGCACGGCGCAAGCGGCGTAGACGACGCGCAAATCCGCGCGGCCATCGAAGCCGGCGTCTCCAAAATCAATTACTATTCAGGAATTTCCCGCGGATGCAGCCAGCACATCTACAGCCGACTAACGCAATGCGGCGGCAACATGCACTGGCATGCCGTACATCAAGAAGCCCTGCAATTCATGAAGCGCCATGCGCAGGAAAAAATCCGTCTCTTTGCCGGGCGGCAACCAAAGGAAATCTAAAGGCGAATCACTCCTCCTCCACCAGCTCCCGCCACCGTTCATCACTCTTTAAAAAGCCATAGGCATCTTCATCGCGGAAGCATTTGCGCAGGTTTTCTTTCATCTCCGCCACAAATTCCGGGCGGACTTCCTTGAATGTCATATGGGCATACAGCGCCGCCTTGCAAAAGCTGCCGATATCCTCCACGCTGTCAAGCACCTCCTGCATAATGGTTACGACCGACTCGGCATCCTGCTCCTGCGTCGCCAGATCCAGGCGGCTCGATACCTCATAATATCGTCCCATCTCAAAGCTGCTCGCCATCTCCTCCTGTTTGGCGGCCAGCATACGCATTTTTTCCCTGTCGTCTTCCTTTACCGCCAGGGTGTACATGCCCTGAAGCGCCGCGTTCACCTGCCCGTAGCAAGAAAACAGCGTCTCCTCCCACGCTTTATAGGCCTCTTTCGTCCGCCCTGTCTCCGCGTAAAGCCGTGCCTGATAGTATCGGTGCATCGGATCAAGCTTTGAGAATTGCTCCAGGCATTCCTCCGCCTGTTCGTATTGCTCTTTTCGCATGTAAAAGCTGAAAAGAGAACCGGCCGCGCTGCTGCGAAGGGCCTCATCCTTACTTTCCAGCGCCCGCAGATACAGAGAACGCAGATATTCATCGTCCTCCTCCGCACGGGCCTGCCCCGCGCGCCGCGCGTCAAAGATAACCGCAAGCTGCCAGATCAGCTGTTCGCAGTTTGGATATTCCGCCAGCACTCCCTTGGCCCAGTCAAGCGCCTCCTCATAGGGTTTTTCTTTCAGCATTTGATCGGCTTCCATGACAATCCCCTGTATTTCCGCCGCCGTCAGCTCCTCGCGATACGATAAAAGCGTATCCACCGAAATTCCCAGCAGTCTGGCAATCGGCGCTAAGAGAAAAATGTCCGGACACGAAACTCCGTTCTCCCACTTGTTGACGGCCGGTGCTGTCACCCCCAGACGCTTCGCCATCTCCTCCTGCGTCATATCCTTGCTTTTTCGATAGACACGAATTACTTCTCCCAGCTGCATGTACAATCCCCTTTCTTTGGCTTTACCCGTGTTTTCAGTGTATGGCGGAACATCCTCTTGTGATGTTCTCTTGCGTTTGCCCTTGCCCCCAGGGCATTTAGGATTCCTCTATAATCGGGCCACGACACTATCATAGCAGGCCGCTGCCACTATTACAACTGAACATCCCGTAAGTTTTCGGCAAAAAATATAACCGCCGCTCATGCTCTGTCTCCCGCCTGTTCGCTTTTCCAGCGAAGCCGGTGCAGCTCCCCCTGCGTCTGCATCCCGGCAAACCCGTTTTGACGCAGCGCCTCGTACAAAAGCACTGCCACGGAGTTTGAGAGATTTAAGGAACGGATTTCCGCATTCATAGGGATGCGCACCGTGGTTTCCTCATAATCGACCAGAATCTCTTCAGGGATACCGGCGCTTTCTTTGCCGAACATCAGATAGCAGTCCGGCTCATAGGACGCCTCCGTATAAAGCGCGTGCCCTTTGGTGCTGGCCATGTACAGCCTGGCGCCCGGATTTTTCGCAAGGAAATCCGCGAAATTCTCATAGACCGTCACATCCAAGTGCGGCCAATAGTCAAGCCCCGCCCGACGCAATTGCTTTTCCTCCAGCGAAAAACCCAACGGCTTTATTAAATGCAGCCGCGTGCCCGTGGCCACGCAGGTGCGGCCGATGTTGCCGGTATTGGCCGGAATCTCCGGCTCATGGAGTACGATGTTTAACATGCGGCGCCCCTCTGATCCAGACGTCCCACGAAGCGGGCTACACGGCTGATCGCTTCCTTTAAATCCTCCAGCGAATAGGCATAGGAAATGCGGATAAAGCCTTCTCCGCAGTCGCCGAACGCGGTTCCCGGCACGACGGCTACCTTCTCCTCCTGCAAAAGGCGGTTGGCAAACTCCTCGCTGCTCATGCCGAAACGTCGGATATTCGGGAAAATATAGAACGCGCCCTTCGGTTCAAAGCATTCCAGTTTCATTTCCTCCATTGCGTGCAGCAGATAGCGGCGGCGGCCGTCATAGGCTTCGCGCATCCTTGCCACATCCTCGTCGCCGTTGCGCATTGCTTCCACCGCCGCGTACTGGCTGGTGGTCGGCGCGCACATGATCGCGTACTGATGGATTTTGATCATCTGCTTAATGATCTCGGACGGCCCGGCCGCGTAGCCTAAGCGCCATCCGGTCATCGCATACGCCTTGGAAAAGCCGTTAATGACGATGGTCCGTTCCTTCATCCCCGGCAACGACGCAATGGAGACATGCTCCTGGCCGTATGTCAGTTCCGAATAGATTTCATCCGACAGGACAAAAATATCCTTCTCGATCAGCACCTTGGCGATCGCCTCCAGATCCGCCCGCTCCATGATTCCGCCGGTCGGGTTGTTCGGAAACGGCAGCACAAGAATTTTGGTTCGCTCCGTGATCGCCGCCAAGAGCTGCTCCGGCTTTAAGCGAAATTGATCCTCCTCCTTCAGCTCGATTATCACCGGTACCCCGTCCGCCAGCAGGCAGCACGGTTCGTAAGAAACATAGCTCGGCTGCGGGATCAGCACCTCATCCCCCGGATTCAGCATGGCGCGCAGCGCCATATCAATGGCTTCGCTGCCGCCCACCGTAATCATCACATCCCGATCCGCATCATACGTTAAGCCGCAGCGCCGCTTCAGGTAACGGCAGACCTCGACCTTTAATTCCTTTAAGCCCGCGTTGGAGGTGTAGAAAGTCCGGCCGCGCTCCAGCGAATAGATGCCCTCCTCCCGGATGTGCCAGGGCGTGTCAAAATCCGGCTCGCCCACGCCCAGGGAAATGGCGTCCGGCATCTCGCTTACCACATCAAAAAACTTACGGATTCCCGACGGCTTTAAGCCGACGCATTTATCAGACAAAAAATTTCTCACGGCGTCACCAGCATCCTTTCATCCTTTGTTTTGCGAGCCAGGACCGTGCCGTGCTCTTTGTATTTCTTCAGCACAAAATGCGTCGAGGTGCTGAGCACCGACTCCAGCGTCGAGAGCTTATCGGAGACAAACTGGGACACCTCGCGCAGCGTTTTGCCGTCCAAAATAACCGTAAAATCATAGCCGCCGCTCATCAGGTAGACGGTTTCCACCTCCTCATACTGGTAAATCCGCTCGGCCAGCTTGTCAAAGCCCATGCCGCGCTGGGGCGTCACCCGCACCTCGATCAAGGCAATGACCTTTTCCTGCGATGTGTTTTCCCAGTTAATCATCGTATGATAGCCGCAGATGATATTTTCCTTTTCCATCTGCGCAATCTCGTTGGCCACCGTCACCTCATCGCTTCCCAGCATCACCGCCAGATCCTTTAAATCGATCCGGCTGTTTCTCTCCAGCATCCTCAAAATTTTATCGCGCATATTTTTTCTTTCCTCCTCATTTTTATTGCTGCCCGCTCTTGTTTCATTTGCCGCCCACGCTCTTATCGATTCATGTGCGCGTCCCTCTCCCGCCTGAAGCGCTCCCCCTCGTCCTCCTGCGGCCGGTTCAGACAGCCGGTTCTGCCGTCGCATAGCAATTCTTTCTTTTTCCCGCTGTTCAGCGTCCCGATTACGGCAGCCGGCCATCCCTGCTCTCTAAGCACCCGGCACAGCCGCTCCCCATGGCGCGCCGAAATCAAAAAGCTATTCTCCGAACACAGGTAATACGGATTTATTTCCAGGCGCTCACAGATCTCTATCGTTTCCTGCCGCACGGGAATCGCCCTCAGCTCAACGACGAATCCCGTCTGCCACGTCCGGGCCAGCTCCCATAAGCCGTTAAAAAGGCCGCCCTGCCCCAGTGCAAAGCAAACCGCTTCATCGGCCCCTTCAAGGGCCGGCAGACGCCGCGGCAGCGAAGCGATGCTCCGGGCCAGCTTTTCGTAACGCGCTTTTGTCTCTTCCAAAAATGTCCGCGGCAGCCACCTAGCCAGATAGTCCGACTCCTGCTGTGCGAACGCCGCCGCCCCGGAAAACGCCATATACCCTGCCATCACCAGATCCTTCCCTGTCTGCGGCTGATCCATTCCGTTCCCGCCTCCTGTCCGTAAAAATGTATCCCCGCCTGAAGCGCTCCCCCTCGTCCTCCCGCGCTTTTTCTTTTGCGCGGCTTATTACAGGATGGGCTCCGTCTCTTTTACAGGAAACGGAGCCACCACTTTTTCTGCTCTATTTTACTTTTACAAGGGGGATGATCCCTCCGGATTACGCCATGCTCAGCCCGGCTGTCCCTCCTGCCCCTCCGGCGGCGGCATATTGGGGTCGCCCTCTCCGCCGGCATTTTCCTCCGGCAGCGGCTCGCCGACACCGACACGGATCTTGGCCGGAGACGCTTTATAGCGGTCTGTATGCAGAAGCGTTGTCTCTACGACCTGCCCGTCTATCTTCACCTGCTTATACAGCTCCACCTTGATCGCGTCGTAGGCGTCCTGATCCCAAACCTGCTGGCCGGCCGGCAGGTTCGGATCCTCCGTTATGATCGGCTCGCCGGGGCCCACCCGGCTGAGAATGTTATTGTAGTAGGTCACTTCCCGGTTCGAGGGACGGTCGTCCTTGCCCCAAAGAGCCGTATACAGCTTGCCGCCGCTGGCCCAGGCTTCTACGTACACCGGATAGTCCGTCGAATTTTTAAAGCACAAATCCTTGCTGCCCGCCGACTGTGCCGAGTCAAAGCCCGGCTCTACATAGCTGACCGTCATCGAATGCGGCGACCGGGTCACCACCTCCAGCTCGGATTCCAAAAGCGCATTGTACAGGGTCGTCGAAATCTGGCAGATACCGCCGCCGATCGAGTCTACATACCCGCCGTCGGCATAGGCAATGGCAGCCCGATAACCGTTCTCCACGGTACACGGATACAGATAATCGTACAGAGAGAGCGTCTCTCCCGGCAAAAGCACTTCCCCGTTAATAAATCCGGTGCCGTTTGTCAGATTCTGGCTTCGATCCGCGCTGCCCGGATTATAGCTGGTGCTGTACTCGCCCAAGACGTCCTGGATCAGCTTAAGCTCCTCCGCCTTATATTTCGGCTCCGTCACCTGTACGACCGCTTCCAGCTGCAGGCGGCCTCCTGCCCACTCGGTCTGCACGGCCCCCACAACCTTCTCTACGGTGGCCGGTACGTCCACCGTAAGGCCTGTGGTCGATTCGGTCACTTCAAAGGAATTTCCCGATTTCTTGATCGTCGCGTCCACGGCCTCTGTCTGGCGCGCTTCGGCCTCCTCCTGCAGAAACGCCTCCAGCAAAGACTCGTTCAGGGAATACTCGATCGGGTATTCCTTCTTCTCCTTGCTCAGCTGTGTCAGCTCCTTATAGCGCTCCAGTATATTGCCGCTCTTGCCGCAGGTGACGGCTTCCGCCACTACCTCGGGATTATCCCAGGTGATTCCCAGCTCATCAAAGCCCTTCTGCGTCTCGGTGCCGTTGAAGGAGAGATACAGAACGCCTGTTTTATAGCGCTCGAAGTATTCCTCCACAATCTCCCTGGCTTCGCTCTCCGTTTTTCCGCCTACGTCCAGACCGCCGATGATGATTCCGTCGGCAATGACGCCGTCCTCCGGCTCCTCCGCCGCATAAGCGGGTGCCGCCGCGCCCAGCAGGCAAAAAGCGGCAAACACCAGCAAGCCTTTCACGCATTGTTTCCATTTCATATGAACTACTCCTTTATTCTGCTTACACTACCCCTCAGGCTGCTGCTCCGCGGGAGGCTGTTCCTGAGGCGGCTGCTCCGGCTGAGGCTGTTCCTGAGGCGGCTGCTCCGGCTGAGGCTGCTCCTGGGGCGGCTGCTCCGGCTGAGGCTGTTGTTCGGGCGGCAGCTCCGGCGGCGCCTGGCCTGCCAGATATTCCTCGGGCGAAAGGCCGCCCGTACCGACAATGGCATAAATCGGTGTCGCCCGATAGTGATCGTATGCGTCATACAGCGGCTCGTCGCTGACTACCTTTCCGTCCACAATCACACGCTTATAGGCCATCGCCGATACCTTCGGGTACTCGTTCTGTGTCCGCTCATAAGAGCCATAGGGTCGGCTCGGGTCATATGTGATGGATTCCTGTCCGCCATAGACCCACTCTTCCGAATATTTGCTGTAGTATTCCACCTTGCGGTTTGCGGGCCGGGTTTCCTTGCCCCACAGGCCCACATAGAGGACGCCCCGGCTGGAAGCATACGCTTCTATATAAACCGGATAGTCCGTGTCGTTCTTAAACACCAGGTTTCGTCCCGACGACCAGGCCTGGCCGGAGTCCAGCCCCGGCTTCACATAGCTGACCGTCATCGTATGCGGCGAGCGCTCCACTACCTCCAGCTCCGCCAAAAGCACCGCGTTGTAGCAGGTCGTGGAAATCTGACAGATCCCGCCGCCCAGCGAGTCCACATAGCGGCCGCCCTGATAGGTCGTCGCCTTGCGGTAGCCCTTGGCCGCCGTGATCGGGTACAGATAATCAAAAAATGAATAGCTGTCTCCCGGCATCAGCAATACCCCGTCCAGGTAGCTGACGCCGACGCGCAGATTCGCTGTGCGGTCCGTCTCACCGGGGTTGAAATTCGTCTTATACTCCCCCAGCAGATCCTGCACCGCTTCGACCATCTCCGTCGTGAGCGTCGGCTCCACGATCTCCGCGACCGCCTCCACCTTAATCTCCCCGCCGTCCCAGGACTCGCCAAGCGCATCCTTTACTTCCTTCAGCGTGGCGGCCACATCGACCGTAACGCCGGTCACCGACTCGGTCGTCACAAACTTCCCGTCCTCGCGGGCCAGCGTCGCTTCCACAGGCTCCGTTTTGCGTTTCTCGGCCTCTTTCTGTAAAAACTCCCTCAGCTTATTTTCCTTCCAGGAATAATCAAGCTCAAAGACCGCGTTTTCATTCTCCAGGCTGCTCGTCGATTTATAGCGTTCCAGGATATTGCCGGTGTTTCCCAGTACCGCCGCCTGCGCGACCACGTCCGTGTTCTCCCAGGCAAACCCCAGATCTTTCATAGATATACTGCTCACTTCGCCGTTAAAGGATATGTCCAGTACCGTATCTCTCAGTCCGTCTATGTAGCCCTGCACCGCGTTCTCGGCCTCACTTTGCGTCATTCCTCCGACATCGATCCCGCCGATAATAATGCCGGATACCAGCGTCTCATCCCCGGCCATCTCCTCGTCGGCATAGGCCCTGGCAGGCAGTATCAGGCAGATTCCGGCAAGCAATACTGTCAGCGCTGCGATTTTCCACCTTTTCATAAAGCTCAACTCCTCTTACCTTCTTTTATCCGAAGTTACATAACCTTATTTTACCTGATTTCTTTTTTTTTGCAAGCACCTGCCAAAAATGTAATACTCTTGCAATATTTTCGTAGAAATTCGGTCACAAGTCCTTCGGGGCCTTACATCGCCAGATAGCTAAGCACCATCGGCAAAACCATCGAAATCACCAAAAAGGCAATGATAATGCCCGTGACGATCTTCTTTGTCTTTTTATTCTGTAAATTCATCATAGCAGTCTCCTTTCCTGCCCGTGATCCCAGGGCATTTTACGCACCTCTTGCGGTGTTACTTTTCATAGGTCCGATACCAGAAGCAGTCGCCGGACGGGCAGAGGTCGTTTAAAAAACACTCGCCGCATTTCGGGCTCCTGGCCGGGCACAGCCCGCGCCCATGTGTGATGATCTGCATATTATAAAGGATCCAGTGTTCCTTTGGCAGGACCTGCATCAAATCGTATTCGACCTTCTCCGCGTCGTCCTCTGTCGTAAAGCCCAGCTTTTTGGAGATCCGCTTTACATGGGTATCGACCACAATACTGGGATCCCGGTAAATATTGCCCCGGATTACATTGGCCGTCTTGCGGCCGACGCCCGCGAGGGTAATCAGCTCCTCCATGCTCGCGGGAACCTCTTTCCCGTATTCCGTCACCAGCCGTTTGGCGCAGGCTATAATATTTTTGGCCTTGCTGTGATGGAAGCCCAGCATATGGATCTCCTCCTCTACCTCCTCCACACCGGCACACGCCAGCGCCTCCAGGGACGGGTACTTTACAAACAGCCTTGCCGTCACCTTGTTTACTCTCTCGTCCTTGCACTGTGCGCTTAAAATTACGGCAATCAAAAGCTGCCATGGCGTTTCATAATTCAGATAGCAGATCGGCTCCGTCCCGTAGTGCTCATCCAGACGTTTCAGTATTTCCTTTACTCGTTGTCGTTCGTCCATTCTTCCGCCTCCCAGGCAACCGCGTTGTTTGTCAGCGGATCTCGTGCATTGTAGTCAAATAGTACCAGGACTTTTTGTCCATTCTGTGAAAAACCTCGTGGAAGCACTTCTGCATGGGTCATATGCAACAGCTGTCGGTAACCGTATCCCCGGTACGCGGCCAGCTGCGGGCAGTCGGCCGCGCATTTTGCATACCAGGCCGTAATCGACGGCCAGTCCTTTTGTGGCCGCGGCGCAAAGGAAGGACGCGTTTTCGCATTCTCCCGCAGATAATAATCATATACCAAAAGCTCGCGCCAGGCAACCCCATAAAACGAAGATTCGGTCCGGAAGCGGCTGGAAATAAATTCCCACAGGACATCGAAGCGCTCTCGGCGCGAGAGCTGCCGCTCAAATAAGCCGCGTGCCCGGAAGAAATCCGCCAGTTCCTCATACAGGGCAAACGGCGAGTCCCAAAAACCGCAAAGCCTCTCCATCGTGTGAATAAACTGCCCGCTGTTATAATACGTTTCCAGCACCTTTTCGATTCGCTTCAGCCGGCACAGCTCTTCATAGGAAATCCAGCGCGTTTTCAGGACCTCATAGGGAGGCTCGCCGCTATAGGCCATCCCGTATTCCCCGGCCATCTCATGCATACGCGAGCCCTTCAGCACTTTTAAAAAGCCCAGCTGCAGCTGTTCCGGCCGCAGACGGTATACCCAGTCAAAGGAGCGGCCAAAGCTCTCGTAATCCTCATAGGGCAGCCCGGCAATGAGGTCGAGATGGCGGTGGAGGTTTTTGGCCCAGCCGAGCTCTCTTACATTTTGAGCCAGCCGTTTTAGATCTGTCGTACGGCGGATTTCCTTCAGCGTACGTACATTGGCGCTCTGTACGCCGATCTCCAGCTGCACCTGCCCCGGCCGCAGACGGCCAAGCAGACGAAGCTCTTCCTCCGTGAGCAGATCGGCCGCAACCTCAAAGTGGAAATTCGTAACGCCATTGTCGTTTTGCTCCAGAAATTCCCATATCTCCCTGGCATGGCGATGGGCGCAGTTAAAGGTGCGATCCACAAATTTTACCTGCAAGACCTTCTGTTCCAGGAAAAAGGAAAGCTCTTCTTTGACCTGCCCCGTATCCCGCAGACGGAGCTCTTTATCTATAGAAGAAAGGCAGTAGCTGCAGGAAAACGGACAGCCCCGGCTGCTTTCGTAATAGAGGATTTTGTGGCTGTCCCTCCCTGCCGTCCGCCGGTAAACAAACGGAAGCCGGGACAGATTTAAGGCCGGGCCGGGCGGGTTTTCATGCAGTTCGCCGCCCGCGCGCCAGACTAGGCCCGGCACCGCGGACAATTCCTCCGGCGCTTCCCCGTCTGTCCTCTCATACCACTGCATCAGGCGCAAAAAAGCCTCTTCGCCTTCTCCGCGCATCACGCCCCGCACAAACGGCAGCTGCCGCAGCAGGTTCCCTGCGTCATACGAAGCCTCCGGGCCGCCCAGCCACAGCTCCGTCTCAGGGCAAACCTGCCGCAGATCGGCCGCCAAGGATTTTACGAGGCCGATATTCCATATATAGCAGGAAAAGCCCGCCGCCTGCGGCCGCCGTGCGGCCAAATCCGCCAGAATATCTTCCCGGTTTTGATTGATTGTGTACTCAGCCGTCTCGATCTCCCTTGAAATTCCGTTTGCTTCGGCATACGCTTTCAAGCTGTGGACCGCCAGATTGCAGTGGATGTATTTGCTGCCGATGGCTGCTAGCACGAATTTCCCCATTTCTTCCCCCTCTCTTTGGATGACTGCCAAATCAGCGCCGGCATAATGTCTGGCGCCATTATAGCACACATCCGTGCGGTTGCGCTACCACAAATCCCTCAGGCCGTGCTATATCTTCTGGCATAAGTCGCAAAAGTATGGTACACTACTGTTAAAACGTCTTACAGCAGGAGGACATGCCATGGGAGTGTTGCAGTCCCTTTTTCATACCAATGAAGCCCAGCTGCGGCCGATCCGCTGTATCGCCGACCGCATCGAGGCGCTCGACGCCCGCTTCCAATCTATGGACGACGCACAGCTAAGCGCCATGACGCCCGCCCTCAAAAAGCGGCTGGCGGACGGCGAAAGCCTGGACTCACTGCTGCCGGAAGCCTTTGCCACTGCCCGGGAAGCCGCCTGGCGCGTGCTTCATATGAAGCCCTTTTATGTACAGCTGATCGGCGGTATCATCCTGCACCAGGGGCGGATCGCCGAGATGCGTACCGGCGAGGGCAAAACTCTGACCGAGATTCTGCCTGCTTATTTAAACGCGCTTAGCGGACGCGGCGTCCATATCATTACGGTCAACGATTATCTGGCCGCGCGCGACTGCCGGTGGATGGGCCAGGTCTATGATTTTCTCGGCCTTACCACCGGCCTGATCTATCCCGATATGAAACAGCCCGAGCGCCAGGCCGCCTACGCCGCCGATATCACCTACGGCACCAACTCCGAGTTCGGCTTTGATTATCTGCGGGACAATATGGTCGTCGATGCGCGCGCCACGGTCCAGAGAGGCCATGCCTTTGCCATCGTCGATGAAATTGACAGCATTCTGATCGACGAGGCCCGCACCCCCTTAATTATTTCCGGCCAGGGAAAGGAATCGAACGAGATTTACATAAAGGCCAACCATTTTGCCAAATACCTAAAGGCCGTCCGCGTCAAGGAGCTGGATCCCGAGGATGATACGGAACCGGACGGCGATTATATCGTCGATGAAAAAGCCCGTACCGCCATGCTGACCGCCGCCGGCATCCGCAAGGCCGAGCGCTATTTCTGCATTGACAACATCAGCGATCCGCGCAATGCCCAGCTCTTCCACCACATCAATCAGGCGCTGAAGGCGCAGGGCGTCATGCAGCGGGATGTGGACTATGTGGTCAAGGACGGGACAATTTTTATCGTGGATGAATTTACGGGCCGTATCATGTACGGACGCCGTTTCAATGAGGGCCTGCACCAGGCGATTGAAGCCAAGGAGGAGGTGGAGATCAAGCAGGAGAGCCAGACGCTGGCTACGATCACCTATCAGAATTTCTTCCGCATGTACGAAAAGCTGTCCGGTATGACCGGCACAGCCAAAACCGAAGAAAAGGAATTCCGCGAAATCTACCATCTGGACGTCGTGGAAGTCCCCACAAACCGTCCGGTGATCCGCATCGACCATCCGGACGCCGTATTCCGCACGCGGGAAAGCAAAATAGCGGCTATTCTTCAGCAGATCCTGGCCTGCTATCAAAAGGGGCAGCCGGTGCTGGTCGGCACGGTTTCGATTGAAAAGAGCGAGCTTCTATCCGAACGGCTCACCGCCCTTTCTGTCCCTCATACGGTACTGAACGCGAAATACCACGAGCAGGAGGCCGCCATCATTGCCCAGGTCGGCCGGCCCGGTTCCGTGACAATCGCCACCAACATGGCCGGCCGCGGCACCGATATCATTCTCGGCGGAAACCCCGGCACACCGGAGGATTCCGAGCGGGTACGCGCCCTGGGCGGCCTTTTCATCCTCGGCACCGAGCGCCACGAGGCCCGCCGCATTGACAATCAGCTGCGCGGGCGGGCCGGCCGGCAGGGCGATCCCGGCGAGAGTCGTTTTTACGTATCCCTGGAGGACGAAGTGATCCGCCTGTTTGGCGGTGAAAAGACGGCGGCCCTCTTAGAAAGCTTAACCGAGGACGACGGACAGCCTTTGGAGGGGAAGCTTTTGGGCAATGCCATCGAGAGCGCGCAAAAACGGATCGAATCCACCCATTTTCAAGCCCGCGAGCAGGTGCTCAAATATGACGATGTGGTCAACGAGCAGCGTAATATCATCTATGCCCAGCGCCGCCGGGTGCTGGCCGAAGAGGATATGCGCGCGCAGATCTACTCGATGATCGACCAACGGATCGGCGAGGCCATCGACCACTACTGCCTGGGCGATGAGCCGAAGGACTGGCTTGTCAAGGGCCTGGAGCTGACCTTTACCGGATGCTTCCTCACCGCCGGCGAGCTGACCAACCCGCTGCCGGAGCCCTTGACAAAGGCGCGGCTTTTGGAAATCCTCACGGCGCGGGCGCACGAGACGTATCAGGCAAAAGAAACGGAATACGCCGATGTCATCCGCCGCCTGGAGCGCATGATTCTTTTACAGGCCGTTGACCAGAATTGGACCGAGCATATCGACGCCCTGGACCGCCTGCGCCGCGGAATCCATATGCGGGCCTACGCGCAGAAGGATCCCGCGGTAGAATACCGGATCGAGGCCTACCGTATGCTGGATGAGATGACGGCGGCCATCCGCAGGGATACGGTGAACGGGCTGTTTCGCGTAAGGCTTGTGAAAAAGCAAGACGCCGAGGATCGGCAGGCCGGACAAGCGAATTGACCCCCGCTTCCCTTGTCCTTGTTTCTTGCGGCTTTTCTCTTCTCATGCTATAATCTATAGATATAATACCTGCGCCGATTCGCAAACGCCGGCCGGCGCCCGGCTAAGGAGTGGACAAGCCCTCCCAAACCCCTACAAAGGAGAACGCTATGCTTCTGGAAAACATTCCGATTCTCAGAGAACTTACCCTCGCCTCCGTCCTGTTCCGGACCTTTTTAGCCATGCTCTTGGGCGGCATCCTGGGCTATGAGCGGGAGAAGAAACGCCATCCGGCCGGTTTCCGTACCTATCTCGTCGTGTGCCTTGGCTCCTCCCTGGCCATGATGACCGGTATCTATTTAAACGATTTGACCGGCAACGGCGACCCGGCCCGCATTGCGGCGCAGGTCATCAGCGGCATCGGCTTTTTGGGCGCCGGCACGATCCTGGTCACCAGACAGCGGCAGGTCCGCGGGCTGACCACCGCGGCCGGGCTTTGGGCTTCCGCCTGCCTGGGGCTGGCGCTGGGCGCCGGATTCTACAGCGGCGCTATTATCGGTTTTACCGCCATCTGGTGTTCCTTGTGGATTCTGCGGATCGTGGATCAGCATTTGTACCTGCATTCCAAAATCATGTGTCTCTATGTAGAGTTTGCCGCCATCACGGATGTCAGCCACTTAATTTCGTATGCTCGCAGTCAGCACTGCACGGTCACCAATATGGAGCTGAATCGTTCTAAGGATCTGAGCGTCGGCTCTACGGTCTCCGCTATTATGACGCTCCAATTTGAGGAACCGATTTCTCATGCCCATATTGTGGAATTGTACGGAGCCATCGAGGGCGTTACTTTTATTGAGGAGCTTTGATCGCGGTATTCTGTTTCGTCAATCGAGTATAAAAAAGCTGCCTCCCGCCGGAAGCAGCTTTTTACTTCTCTTAATTTTGATTCTTTGTTTGGATTCTCTGTCTTATTCCTCAGAACCCGTATCGGAAGTAACGCCCACTTCCTCCAGGCTGTCGTCGGAATCATACTCGTCTAACAGTTCATCGTCCAGTGTCAGATCGTCGTCCTCCGGCTCGTCGTACTCGGATTCATCGTACTCGTCCTCAAGCGCGTCCTCCTCGCCGTAGCCTCTCTGCTCCATGGCCATGCTCATCGCATCGTCATAAGCGTTGTCCCCGTCGTTCTCCGCCTCAAAATCCTCGGACAGCACCAGCTCCTCCTCGCCGGTCGTCTCCGTATTCAGGCGCACGCTGCGGTAACGCTTCATACCTGTGCCGGCCGGAATCAGCTTGCCGATGATGACGTTTTCCTTCAGACCGATCAGCGGATCTACCTTGCCCTTGATCGCGGCCTCGGTGAGCACCTTGGTCGTCTCCTGGAAGGAGGCCGCCGAGAGGAAGGAATTGGTTGCCAGCGAAGCCTTCGTGATACCAAGCATAATCTGCTTTCCTTCCGCCGGCTCCAGGCCCTGTTCGATCAGCTTGCGGTTCATGTCCTCATAATCCAGTACGTCCATGGAGACGCCGGGCAGCACTTCGCTGTCGCCGCTCTCCTCCACGCGTACTTTTTTCAGCATCTGACGGACAATCACCTCGATGTGCTTGTCGTTGATTTCCACGCCCTGCAGACGGTACACACGCTGCACCTCGCGGATCATATAATCCTGTACGGCGCGCACGCCCTTAATCTTCAGGATATCGTGCGGGTTGACGCTGCCCTCGGTCAGCTCGTCGCCGGCTTCCAACACCTGGCCGTCCTGCACCTTAATGCGGGAGCCATAGGGGATCAGGTACGTCTTGCTGCTGCCGTCCTCCGTATTGGTAATCATGACCTCGCGCTTTTTCTTGCTGTCCTTGATCGTCACCGTGCCGCCGAACTCGGCGATGATCGCCAGGCCCTTGGGCTTTCTGGCCTCAAACAGCTCCTCGACACGCGGAAGACCTTGTGTGATATCGCCGCCGGCCACGCCGCCGGTATGGAACGTACGCATGGTCAGCTGTGTGCCGGGCTCGCCGATCGACTGGGCGGCAATGATGCCGACTGCTTCGCCGACCTGCACCGGCTGGCCGGTCGCCATGTTGGCCCCGTAGCACTTCGCGCAGACGCCGACGTGGGAACGGCAGGTCAAAATCGTGCGGATCTTTACTTTCTTATGGCCGGCGGCGATCACCGCCTTGGCCCGCAGGGGGGTAATCAGCTGGTTCGCCTTTACGATCGTCTCCCCGGTCTGAGGATCGAGGATATCCTCCGCCGCCACACGCCCGGTGATACGGTCCTCCAGGCTTTCGATGGTCTCGTTGCCGTCCATGAAGGCCGATACCTCCATGAAGGGGATCTCCCCGCTCTCTTCACAGCAGTCGGTCTGGCAGATAATCAATTCCTGCGACACGTCTACCAGACGGCGGGTCAGATAACCGGAGTCGGCGGTACGCAGGGCCGTATCGGACAAGCCCTTGCGCGCGCCGTGCGCGGAGATGAAATATTCCAGTACGTCCAGTCCTTCACGGAAATTGGACTTGATCGGCAATTCAATCGTATGGCCGGTGGTATCCGCCATCAGGCCGCGCATACCGGCCAGCTGCTTGATCTGCTTATCCGAACCACGGGCGCCGGAGTCCGCCATCATATAGATATTATTGTATTTGTCCAGGCCGGACAGCAGATCCTCGGTCAGGATGTCGTCGGTCTGCTTCCAGGTCTCGATGACTTCTTTATAGCGCTCCTCCTCCGTAATCAAGCCGCGGCGGAAGTTCTTGGCAATCAGGTCTACCGTAGCCTGCGCGTCGGCAATCAGCTTTTTCTTGCTGGCCGGCACGGTCATATCGGAAATCGATACGGTCATCGCCGCCCGCGTCGAGTACTTATAGCCCATGGCCTTGATATTATCGAGGGTCTCGGCCGACTTAAAGGCGCCGTATACGTTGATAACCTTTTCCAGGATCTGCTTCAGCTGCTTCTTGCCGACCAGGAAGTCGATCTCCTGCTTCATCTCGTTCGCCGGATCGCTGCGGTCCACAAAGCCCAGGTCCTGCGGGATGATTTCATTAAACAGGAAGCGGCCCAGCGTCGAAGATACCAGGTCGGACACCGTGTGCCCGTCCTCCGCCACCTTGCGGCGGCGCACATGGATGCGGGCATGCAAATCGAGCGCGCCGTTCTCGTAGGCCAGGATCGCCTCGTTCAGATTCTTAAAGCGCTTTCCTTCGCCCAGTACGCCCGGCCTCTCCTGCGTCAGATAGTAGATGCCAAGCACCATATCCTGGGACGGCACGGCCACCGGGCCGCCGTCGGAGGGCTTTAAGAGGTTATTCGGCGACAACAGAAGGAAACGGCACTCCGCCTGCGCCTCTACGGACAGAGGCAGATGCACGGCCATCTGGTCGCCGTCAAAGTCGGCGTTAAAGGCGGTACACACCAGCGGGTGAAGCTTGATCGCCTTGCCCTCTACGAGGATCGGCTCAAAGGCCTGGATACCCAGACGGTGCAGGGTAGGGGCACGGTTCAGCATTACGGGATGCTCCTTGATTACATCCTCCAGCACGTCCCATACCTCGGTCTGCAGCCGCTCTACCATCTTCTTGGCGCTCTTGATATTATGGGCGATATTCTTCTTGACCAGCTCCTTCATCACAAAGGGCTTAAACAGCTCGATCGCCATCTCCTTAGGCAGACCGCACTGGTAGATCTTCAGCTCCGGCCCCACCACGATAACGGAACGGCCCGAGTAGTCCACGCGCTTACCTAACAGGTTCTGGCGGAAGCGTCCTTGCTTTCCCTTGAGCATGTCGGACAGCGATTTCAAAGGCCGGTTGCCGGCCCCGGTCACGGGACGGCCGCGGCGGCCGTTGTCGATCAATGCGTCTACCGCTTCCTGCAGCATCCGCTTCTCGTTGCGCACAATGATATCCGGCGCGCCCAGCTCGAGCAGACGGGCCAGACGATTATTGCGGTTGATAATCCGGCGGTACAGGTCGTTTAAATCGGAGGTTGCAAAGCGGCCGCCGTCTAACTGCACCATCGGGCGGATGTCCGGCGGAATCACGGGGATCACCGTCATAATCATCCATTCCGGCTTGTTGCCGGAGAGGCGGAAGGCCTCGACGACCTCCATCCGCTTGATAATACGGGCGCGCTTCTGGCCCGAGGATTCTTTCAGCGCCTTGCGCATCTCGGCCGATTCCTTCTCCAGGTCAATGGCCTGCAAAAGCTCCTGAATCGACTCGGCGCCCATGCCTACGCGGAAGCCCCGTCCCCACTTGGCATACGCCTCCCGGTATTCTTTCTCGGTCAGCACCTGCTTATACTGCAGATCGGAAATCCCCTTATCCAGCACGATATAGGAAGCAAAATACAGCACCTTCTCCAGCACGCGCGGGGACAGATCCAAAATCAGGCCCATCCGGCTGGGAATGCCCTTAAAGTACCAGATATGGGATACGGGAGCCGCCAGCGCAATGTGCCCCATACGCTCGCGGCGCACGCTGGCTTTCGTCACCTCTACGCCGCAACGGTCGCAGATGACGCCCTTGTAACGAATCTTTTTATATTTGCCGCAGTGACATTCCCAGTCCTTGCTGGGACCAAAAATCCTCTCGCAGAACAAACCGTCCTTCTCCGGCTTCAAGGTTCTGTAATTGATCGTCTCGGGCTTCTTTACCTCGCCTCTGGACCATTCCAGAATCTTCTCCGGAGACGCAAGGCCGATTTTGATCGCGTCAAAGGTCAACGGCTGATACGCTTCGTTTGTCTCAGGCATGAGTTTGCTCCTTTCTTACCTATTCGTTATAATCGTCGCTGTAATCGTCAGCATAATCGTCGTAATCGGAGTCGGGTTCGTAGTCGCTCTCCTCCGCGCCCACCGTCACCAGCTCTTCATTCTCAAATGCCTGCTCCTGGTAGCCCATACCGCCCAGGTCCTCGTCATAGTTGCCGAAACGTTTGTCATTGAGGATGGACTTGATATCCGTATCCTCCATCTCGCTGCTCTCCTTTAATTCCACCTCGGTATTATCGTCGCGCAGCAGCTTGACATCCAGTCCCAGGGATTGCAGCTCCTTCAAAAGCACCTTGAAGGATTCCGGAATGCCGGCCTCAGGAATATTCTCTCCCTTGATAATCGCCTCGTAGGTCTTGACACGGCCGACCACATCATCCGACTTCACGGTCAGAATCTCCTGCAGCGTATACGCCGCGCCGTACGCCTCCAGAGCCCACACCTCCATCTCGCCGAAGCGCTGGCCGCCGAACTGGGCCTTGCCGCCCAAAGGCTGCTGCGTCACCAGGGAGTAGGGGCCGGTGGAACGCGCGTGGATCTTGTCGTCTACCAGATGGTGCAGCTTCAGATAGTGCATGTGTCCGATCGTGACCGGGCTGTCAAAGAACTCGCCGGTACGGCCGTCGCGCAGTAAGACCTTGCCGTCGCGGCGGATCTCCACGCCCTTCCACAGGTCGCGGTGCTCCAGATGGCTGCCCAGGTATTCCATCACATCCTCACGGATGATGTCCTTATATTTTGCCTGGAACTCCTCCCAGGAGGAATTCACATAATCGTTGGCCAGATCCAGCGTATCCATGATATCGTTTTCATCGGCCCCGTCGAATACCGGCGTCGCCGCGTTAAAGCCCAGGGCCATCGAGGCCAGGCTCAGATGGATTTCCAGCACCTGTCCGATGTTCATACGGGACGGCACGCCCAGCGGGTTCAGCACGATGTCCAACGGACGCCCGTTCGGCAGGTACGGCATATCCTCGACCGGCAGCACGCGGGACACCACGCCCTTGTTGCCGTGACGGCCGGCCATCTTGTCGCCGACGGAAATCTTTCTCTTCTGCGCAATATAGATGCGGACCGTCTCGTTGACGCCGGGGCTTAATTCATCGCCGTTTTCACGCGTGAATACGCGGGCATCGACGACAATTCCGTAAGAGCCGTGCGGCACCTTCAGGGAGGTGTCTCGCACTTCGCGGGCCTTCTCGCCGAAAATCGCGCGCAACAGCCGCTCCTCGGCCGTCAGCTCGGTCTCGCCCTTCGGCGTCACCTTGCCGACCAGGATATCGCCGGCCCGCACCTCGGCGCCGATGCGGATAATCCCGCGGTCGTCCAAATCCTTCAGCGCGTCGTCGCCCACGCCGGGTACATCGCGTGTGATCTCCTCCGGCCCCAGCTTCGTATCGCGGGCCTCCGTCTCATACTCTTCAATATGCACCGACGTATAGACGTCGTCCTGCACCAGGCGCTCGCTCAAGAGAACGGCGTCCTCGTAGTTGTAGCCCTCCCAGGTCATAAAGCCGATCAACGGATTCTTGCCCAGGGCAATCTCCCCGTTGAAGGTGGACGGACCGTCGGCAATCACATCCCCCGCCGCTACCTTGTCGCCCTTAAACACGATCGGGCGCTGGTTGTAGCAGTTGCTCTGGTTGCTTCGTTTGAATTTTGTCAAATGATATACGTCCCGCTCGCCCTTGGTCGTGCGCAGGATAATCTCATTGGAAGAAACGCGTTCCACCACGCCGTCGTTGCGAGCGATCATGCATACGCCGGAGTCCACGGCCGCCTTATGCTCAATACCGGTGCCGACTACCGGCGTCTCGGTCGTCAACAGAGGCACGGCCTGGCGCTGCATGTTCGATCCCATCAGGGCACGGTTGGCGTCGTCGTTTTCCAGGAAAGGGATCATGGCCGTCGCCACCGAAAATACCATCTTCGGCGATACGTCCATCAGATCGATCCGCTGCTTCTGGAATTCGGAGGTCTCCTCACGAAAACGGCCGGATACGTTGTTCCTCACAAAATGGCCGTCTTTGTCCAACTGCTCGTTGGCCTGCGCCACGATATAATTGTCCTCTTCATCGGCCGTCAAATAAATTACGTCGTCGGTGACCACCGGGTTTTTGGGGTCGCTCTTGTCCACCACGCGGTAAGGGGCTTCCACAAAGCCGTATTCGTTGACCCGCGCATAGCAGGCCAGGGAATTGATAAGGCCGATGTTCGGACCTTCCGGCGTCTCGATCGGGCACATACGTCCATAGTGCGAATAGTGCACGTCGCGGACCTCGAATCCGGCGCGGTCACGGGACAAGCCGCCGGGGCCCAGGGCCGACAGACGGCGCTTGTGCGTCAATTCCGACAACGGATTATTCTGATCCATAAACTGGGACAGCTGGGAGCTGCCAAAGAACTCCTTGACCGCGGCCGTCACCGGCTTGATATTGATCAGCGACTGCGGGGAAATCCCCTCGATATCCTGCGTCGTCATGCGCTCGCGCACCACACGCTCCATACGCGAGAGGCCGATGCGGTACTGGTTCTGCAACAGCTCTCCCACCGCGCGGATGCGGCGGTTGCCCAGGTGGTCGATATCGTCGGCGTTGCCGACGCCCTCCTCCAGATGCATGTTATAGTTGATGGAGGCCAGGATGTCCTCCTTCGTAATATGCTTGGGAACCAGCTCGCCCATATTGCGGCGCACCGCCTCCCGAATCTCCTCCTCGGTCGTATTCTCCTCGAGAATCTTTTTGAGCACCGGATAGTAAACCAGTTCCTTGACGCCGGCCGTATGCGGGTCAAAATCCACGTACCCGGCCATGTCCACCATCATATTCGATAAAACCTTGACCTTGCGGTCCTCGCTCTCGCCCATCACCAGCACATACGGCACGGCCGCGTTCTGAATATCGGCCGCCTTGGCCTGTGAGAGAACCTCGCCCGCAGAGGCGATAATCTCGCCGGTCTCCGCGTTTATGACGTCCTCGGCCAGCGTCTTATTTTTCAGGCGGTATTTGAAGGCCAGCTTCTTATTAAATTTGTAGCGGCCCACCTTGGCTAGGTCGTAGCGGCGGGGGTCGAAGAACATGCTGTTTAACAGGCTCTCCGCGCTGTCCACCGAAAGCGGCTCGCCCGGGCGGATCTTCTTATAC
>CANSWW010000009.1 GCA_947650845.1 uncultured Lachnospiraceae bacterium | reverse complement strand
AACTCTTAATCGTCCGGCGGGGAACCCTCTCCCCTCCCGCTCCCCCAGCAAGCCTACCGCACACTCAAGTCGCAGCTGCCATTATTTCAATAGATGACTCCGGTAGGGGGCTCCGCGCTTGGGTAGATGCCCGCAAGGCACTCCACCGGCACCCCCATTTTCGCCGCACACTCCCCGCGCCACCTTACAGAGGGCGTGCAGAAGGGGCTGGGAGGTTTCAGCTCCCGCGTAGGGATATCCCCGCCGGACGATTAAGAGTTTACTCTTTGGCCGGCGGGGATATCCCTACGCGGGGGCGGCCCCTCTCCATCCCCTCTCACCCCTTTGCATAGTTCCTGGCCTGCGTCTCGAACAGCTGTCGGTACAGGCTGTCCTTTTTTTGCATTAGTTCTGCGTGGCTGGCGAAATCGCTGACATGACCGCCGGATAGCACCAGGATTTTGTCGCAGAATACGCTGGAGGACATGCGGTGCGAGATGTAAAAGGCGGTTTTTCCGCCGGCCAGCTCGTTGAAGTTTTCGTAGATTTCGGCTTCGGCCAGGGGGTCGAGAGCGGAGGTCGGTTCGTCAAGGATGATGAGAGAAGCTTCTTTATATAATGCCCGGGCAATCGCGATCTTCTGCTGCTGGCCGCCGGAGAGCTCGGTGCCGTTTTCGTCGTAGGATTTTCCCAGAAGCGTGTGCAGGCCGTCCGGCAGGGAGGCGAGTTTTTCGTTTAGGCCTACTTGGCGCGCCAGCTCCTTAAGCCGGGCTTCGTCCTCTCCGGCGGCGCGGCCGCTGATGTTTTCGCCGATTGTGAAGGCGAACAGGCGGTAATCCTGGAATACGGCGGCCAGCTGGGCGGTGTAGGAGCGATATTCGTATTCGCGGATGTCTCGGCCGTTGACGCGGATCTCGCCGCTTTGCGGCTCGTACAGGCGGCACAGAAGCTTGATGAGCGTTGTTTTGCCGGCGCCGTTTAGGCCGACTACGGATATCTTTTCGCCTTTTTGGACGTGGAAGCTTACCTGGTCGAGTACTTTTTTTTCGCTGCCGGGATAGGTGAAATCTACCTGGTTGAATTCAATGCTTTCTATGGGGCCTGCCAGGGGGACGCTGCCTTTTTCTTCTTCCTCCGGCAGGCTCATCAGCTCCATAAACGGATCGAGATAGTCTAAAAGCTGGTTGATGCGGATGACGGCCCGGCCGAAATCGGTGATACCGGCACAGAATTGTACGGCCGCGTTTACGTACATCGTGAAGGAACCGAGGCTGATCCTGGGGCCTAAGCGGCTGCTGAGGGCCCGCAGGCCTACGTAGCCGTAGGAGACAGCGGCCTGCAGGTCGTTGACAATGCTGTAAAGGCCCATGTAAACGCCTTCTTTTCGGCGGTAATCGCCGAAAACCTGCGTGATCTCCTGGTTGTAGTAATCGACTCGCTCTCCCAGCATCTTTGCCATATCGTACAGGCGGATGTCTTTTTGAAGTTCATCATTAAAGCACAGGTTTACGTAGTATCCGTAGCGTCGGTTGATCGGCAGGATGTATTCGTGTATCGCCTGCATGTTTTTTGCGTGCTTTTTCTGCAAAAGCAGCATGACGCCTACTAACAGCAGCAGAATCGCCGGTAAAAGCGGGCCCAGCGTCACAAGGATTACTGCCAGGCCAAACAGCGTTATGCCTTTCTGCAAGAGATCCGCCAGGCCGGTAATCAGTCCTTGCATGGCCTGCTGGTTTATGCAGGCAAAGGCGGCGCGCTCTTTTAAATCCAGGTAATACGGCTCTTCCAGCCGCTCATACGGCACGTTCATGATCTTTTCGCTCAGGCGGCGTTCCAGCCGTTGGTTCATGTATGGATTTTGCACGGACAGGCAGCGTTTCATAAAGCGGGCCAGCCAGCCAAAGAACAGGTTTGAGCCCAGGATCAGGGCGCTGGTTAGGGCAATTCTTGACAGATCCCGTCCGCCGGTTAGTTCATCTATTAAATATTTGGGCAGCACTACCGTTGCTACGGTCTGGAGCCCTGCTATCGCCGTATTTGCTATAAGCAAAAGGATATACGACGGGGCCTCGCTCCAGGAAAGGCTGAAAAACAACTTTAGTTTTTTTCCGTTTTTCATGTCATTCGCCCTCCTGTACAGCCTGCTTGTAGTATTTCCCCTGCACCATAAACATTTCGTAGTAGCTGCCTTTTTTCGCCATCAGCTCTTCGTGGGTTCCGTACTCCTTCAGGCCGTCTCCGTCGAAGAGGGCGATATGGTCGCAGAAGCGGGTGCTGGCCAGGCGATGGGATATGTAAACCGCGGTTCGTCCTCGCACCAGCTCGCTGAAGTTTTCATAAATCTCGGCTTCCGCCAGCGCGTCGAGGGCCGCCGTCGGTTCGTCCATGACGACCATGCAGGCGTCCTTATACAAGGCCCGCGCGATCGCCAGCTTCTGATTCTGTCCGCCGGAAAGCATGGTTCCGGTTTCGTCGATCACCTTTAAAAGCATTTGCTCTGTTTTTCCCGGCAGGGCTTCTACTGTCTGCGAGAGCCCCACGCGTTCCAGCGCCGACGCTACCTGAGCATCATCGATGTCGTCGAGACGGCCCGCTACGTTTTCCCGCACCGTAAACGCCATCACGTTTACATCCTGAAATACGGCTGAGAACATGGAATACAATGCTTTTTTGTCAAATTCTTTGATCGGGATGCCGTTGATGCGGATCTCGCCCTCCGTCACGTCAAACAGCCCCATCATCAGCTTGACCAGCGTGGTCTTGCCCGCGCCGTTGATCCCGACGACCGCCAGGCGTTCGCCCTTGTGAATCGTTAGGTTCAGATGCTGGAAAATGTATTGGTCGGTTCCCGGATAGCAAAAGCTCACATCCTCAAATACAATCTCCAGCGTATCGTCCGTAATCGCCGGATGCGGGCCGCCTTTCTCTCCCATATCCAAGTCCATGAAACGATACAATTCATGTACGTACTGCCCCTCGCCCACAATAAAGCTCATCTGATCCGCCGCCTGCCGCAAATATACCGACAGTGTCAGAGAGGCCGTCAGGTACATCGAAAAATCGGCGATCGGCATCCCTCCCAGCGTGCGGCCGATCAAAATTCCATATGTCAAAAGATCGCCGGCCAGCGCTGCCGCCAGGCAGACAAAGCCCAGCCGATACTCCCGTCCCGCGAGCAGCTGGTTCAGCACCCGGTATTTCTCGATCTCTTGCGCGTGGTTTTCGCGGATCCTTTCCTTCAGGCCATACAGGCGTATATCCTTGCCGTAGGAAAAATCGCCGGCCGTCTGGCTGTAGTAATTGACCCGCCGCCGCTGTCTGGCTTCCTCCTCCTTTTTTTCATACCGCAGGCACTGCCCTCTGCGCCCGCTCCATAAAATCGCCGCCAAATTCAGTCCCAGCCCCAACAGCACCCACAAGCTCAGATGTCCCACAACCGCTCCCAAAGCCCCCGTCGCCAAGAGCACGGCCGGCAGCTCAAACAGCTTGTGATAGATCCCCTCCACACCGTTGTCATTGCTCTGCGTCGCGATAAAAGCCTTGTCATACTTCTCCATAAAATGAGCGTCCTCCGCATGGGGATACGCTATCTCCATCAGCTTTACGCAGCTGCCCTTCAAATAATCCAGCCGTAAAAACGAGAGCTTTTCGTAGCCCACGCGTTCTAAAAATGTCCGCCAAAAGCCAAGCGTCCCCGCCAGTACAAAATACCCCGCCGCAATCCACAAAATCCGTTCCCACCGGGCCGCCGCCCCACTCTGAAGTTCTCCCAGCATCGCCTTTGGCAAAGCCACGCTCAAAAAGGGATATGCCGCCGTCACCAGCGTATACACCACGAAAATCCCGAAAACCCCGGGACTCTTTTGCCAGGCATTTTGCAGCATCCGCTTCAGCACACTCCCAAGCGGATAGGACCGCCGCTCTACCATACCGTCTCCCCCTTCCGTTCCTCACGGGAAAGCGCCAGTCTCTCCACCTGCCGCCCTACATCCCTTAGCGTCTCCTTCTGCACCTGATAATACACCCGCTTTTTCCCACCTGTCACCAACAGCCCAATCAGCTCCTCCGTGATCAGAATCCCCATATGATGCGACACCGTCGCGGGCGTCAGCTCCAATTCCTTCGCCAGCTCCTGCAAATAATACGGCCGCTCCGAAAGCAAATGCAGAATCTTCATACGCGTCGGATCCCCCACTGCCTTCAGCCGTGCCAATAGCTGCGTATCGTCATAAGGCGCCTTCTCCTTTCGATCGAGCAGATCAAACACCTCAATGCCAAAATGTACCTCTACCTCATTGTCCCCTGCCGCATCCGCCGCGTTTTCGCTTTCTCGGATCTCCCGGCCCTGAAAACGAATCCCGTCAAAACGCAGCACCATCGGCCACACCCGGCAATTCACCCGGCCGTCCCACCGCTTAATCCCCACCCGTCCCAGCAGAATCTCCGATAGCGAATCCTCCTCCCGCATCCTCTCCTGCCAGGCATCATACCGCTCCCGAACCAACGGCAGGCACGAAACCCCTGCCTCCCGGCACTCCCTTCGCACACTGCGAAGCTGTGCCGCCACCTCTGCCGCCTCCGAATACAGCCGAACGTACTGAAACTTATCCGCATCGTTCGCGTCCCAGCCCTCCAAGATTCGTAAAACATCCTCCAGCCCATGAATCTCCGGCTCCGGCGCATCCGCCGACCGCTGCCCCGCCGTATCCAGCATCCGCTCAAACACATCATTCAGCTTCCGGCTCCACTCCTCCCCCGCAAGCGCCGAATCCGCCTCCAGCACCTTTCGCATCTGCGGCAAAAACTCCACCAGCACCGGCTCCCGCCGCGTATTCAAGCTCTCCCGCTTGCGCGGACTGCGGTCAATATACCCCCAAAGCTTTGGGAAACGCGCAAACACCGGCTCCAGCCGTTCCCGCATCGCCTCCCGATAACGCCGGTACGGCTCCAAAAACGCTTCCCTCTCCGCCCGCGGCCAGCCATTCCCCTTCTCCACCCACTCCCCATCATCCAGCACATCCGACCAATTCAAACACAGCACCGCCTCCAACAGCCAAAACGGCTCCTCCGAAAGCACCACATTCCACTTACTCTCCCTATTTGTTTCCATATCCTCTTCCTCCTGCCGCGCTTCGTCCCCTCCGACTTCTCAATCCCTCAATTTTTCCATCCCGCCCCTTCCATATATGTTATACCAGATCATTCTACATCTGTCAATAATATTAGATATATATCTAATATTATTGACAGCCCTCTCCTTCTGTTGTCCCTTTCTTAATGCGCATCTCATACGAAAAAACTCGCACAAACCTTAGCGTCCCCTACCAAGGAAAGCGCACACAGACAGCCCCCCCAGCGTCCCCTACCAAGGAGAGCGCACACAGACAGCCCCCAGCGTCCCCTACCAAGGAGAGCGCACACAGACAGCCCCCGGCGTCCCTACCAAGGAGAGCGCGTACAGACAGCCCCCAGACATAGAAATACCCCGCCGGACGATTAAGAGTTTACTCTTTGTCCGGCGGGGTTTTTCTATGTCTGGGGGCGTGCCCTTCTGTCCGCCCTCTCCCCCCCTTGGCAGGAACGCGCCCTCTCTACCCCAGCACCTCCAAATCCCCGCTCACACTGGACATCTGGATCTCATGACCCGCTCCGTCGAGGTAAATCGCTTCTCCGCCCTTCCCTCTCTGGACGCCATTCAGCGTAAGCGGCAGATTCGTATTAAACTCACCGCTTACCGTCCGGTAAACCAAACGGAACCCCTCGCCCGAAGGCACGCGCACCGTACAATCCCCGGATTTCGCCGAAACCTTTATTTTCTCCGGCAGGTTATAGGGAATCAGCTCCACATCTCCGCTGATGCTTGAGCAGTTCGCTTCCTCGCAATCTCCCTCAAAGCGCACATCTCCGCTGGCCGAGGACAGCCCGCAGCGGCGCAGAAGCCCCTTGACCCGGATGTCTCCGCTCTTGCTCTCCGCGTAGAGGTCGCCGTTGACATCTCGTACGTCAATATCACCACTGGTCATCTTAAACGCCATGCGCCCGCTGGTCAGACCCGTCGCCCGCACGTCGCCGCTCGTGCTCTGGACGGCCAGTCCGTTGCACTCTAAGCCTTCGTCAATACGGATATCCCCGTTAACCGTCGCCAGACTGATATTGTTCCACGCACGGTCCGGCAGACGCACGATAATATCCGAGGAACGCACCCCGCGGGTAAACAAAAACGACGAGCTGGCCGTGCTGCCCTGACGGACGATCAAAACCCCGTCCTCCCGGCGGATTGTCTCAATCTCCTCCGTATCCCCGGTCACCTCCACCGGCGCCTGCGGATCCTCCGAAAAACAAATCTGGATATCGCCGTTTGTCAGCCGCACCTCCAGCGAATGGAGTCCCTCCGACTCAATCGCAGTGCAGTCCACCTTCTGCCCACGGTCCGATGAAAAAACAAAGACGCTCTCCGGGCATTTTTCCCGCAACTGCTCCGACACGTCGCGGGCCACGTCCCGCCCGTAATCCATCGCCGTTTTCGCTGACGAGATCGCCATGTTGACCACATCCTCGATGCTGCTGCCCAGGCTGTCAAACGAAAAGCCGCCCCGGCTGTCCTGCGTCTTGTCCTGCCCGGCCTGCGCGCCCTCGCCGCCCGCGTTCTCCAGATACGTCAAAAGCTCGTCCACGTCTCCCAGGTTCTCCATCGCCTGCGTGAAAGCCTCCTCCTCCGGGACGCCTCCGGCCGTCAAGTCCGTATAGCGCTGATACAGGTTCTCGCTCAGCTCCTCGATCAGCTCCGTTTTCTCCTCACTGTCCTTTGCGGCAGACAGACGGTTCGTTACCATCATGATGATCCTTGTCTCAATTCGATTCATATTCAACCTCCAACGTTAGCAATGCGTCCAAAATTATGCGGGTTTCCTTCCATTCTTCGCTGCTCTCCTGCCACTGCTGCCTGCCTTCCTCCGTAATGGCATAGTAGCGTCTCCTGGCTCCCGGCCCGTCCTCCCCCCAATAGGAAGTAATCATGCCTCCCTGCTCCAGCCGCTTAAACGCGGTATACAATGTCGCTTCCTTGAATTCGTACCGTCCCCCGGTGCACCGCTGGACGTTCTTATTGATCTCATAGCCGTAGCTGTCCTTTTTCATGAGCTGTGCCAGGATGATCGTGTCCGTATGGCCCCGAAGGGTATCTGCTGATATAGACAATGTCGTGCCTCCTCTCTTTTTGGATGGTGCCAGTATAACACGATATACTTCATCTGTCAATGTATTTCTTTTAAAAAAGTATTTATATTTTTGGAAGGCTTTCTTAAGAAGCCGGCCCCGGAGCCTTTATCCGTTTTCCGCAATCGTTTCCATCTTCCTTCCTATATACAAAGCCGCCTTCATCTGCTATAATCGTTAAATGATATGCAAATACCAAAGGAGGACCATACCTATGACCGTAACCATCTGCATCGGCAGCTCCTGCCATCTAAAAGGATCCCGCGACATCGTTTCCCGTCTGCAAACGCTGATCGCCGAACATGGCTTAAACGAGCAGGTGACTCTCTCCGGCGCTTTCTGCAGCGGCAACTGTGTCCAGGGCGTCGTGGTTACCATCGACGGAGAGCAAGTCCATTCGGTCTCGCCCGACAATGCCGAAAGCTTTTTCCAAAACGAAATCCTTCCGAGGCTGGCGCAATGAAAATCATTGATTTCAGCGGCTCCGACTGCCGCCACTGTTATAAATGCGTCCGTGGATGCCAGGTCAGTGCCATCAGCGTCCGCGACTCTTTGGCTGTCATCGATGAAGAGCGCTGTATCCTATGCGGCCAGTGCCTTGACCTCTGCCCCCAGCATGCCAAGGCCCGCCGCAGCGAGCTGCCGGCCGTTCAAAAGATGCTCGCCGACGGCGAGCAGGTTGTCCTCTCTCTGGCTCCGTCCTGCCAAAGCCTCTGTGATGTCCCTCTGCCGGGACAGGCCGCCCCCTTTTCGCTTGGGCAGCTCACCGCAGCGCTTCGCAGGCTCGGCTTTTTTCAAGTGCGTGAAACCGCCGAGGGCGCCGTCTGTGTTACCGGCGAATACCAGCGCCTGTTGCAGGAGGGCGTCCGCGACAACCTCCTTACGACCTGCTGTCCCGGCGTCGTCTCTCTGGTTGAAATTCATTACCCGCAGCTGATCCCGCTTCTGGCTCCAGTCGTCTCTCCTATGGTCGCGCACGGCCGTCTGATCAAACAGCAGCTTGGCCGGCAGGTAAAGGTCGTTTTTGCCGGCCCTTGCCTGGCCAAGATGGCCGAAGCCAAAGATCCCCGCAACCATGGCGCCATCGATGCCGTTCTTGACTTTGGCGAATTGACAGCCTGGCTTCTCAGGGAGGAAATCTGCCCCGCCGCCTGCGAACCCGAGCCCTTCGACAATGAGGAGCCCGGCGTAAACCGCCTCTACCCGATTCGCGGCGGGATCCTTACGGCGATCGGTGTGGGAGCCGGCGGGCAAAGCCCGGCTGCCCGGGAAGCAAACGGCCGCTGCCAATCTGTCGATACCGTTGCAGCCGCTGCCGCGGACAGCCCGACTGTCCACTACCGCCGTCTCACCGTGGACGGCCTGCAAGACTGCCGGGAGCTCTGCCAAAGCCTGTTGCAAAACGAGCTTCACCACTGCCTGATCGAAATGAATCTCTGCGCCGGCGGCTGCATCAACGGGCCTTTGATGCCCCGCACGCAGCGCAGCCGTTTCCGGCAGCAGCTGGACTACCAAAATGCCATCGCGCCAAAAGCGCCCCACCCGGATCTCATCGCCCGTCCGGCGCAGGACACTCCCTTCACCGCCGTGTTCCGGGACCGTACGCCCACCGCGCCGCTGCCGACCGAAAAACAGCTGCAAGGCATTCTCGCCCGCACAGGCAAGAAAACGCCCGCGGATGAGCTCAACTGCGGAGCCTGCGGCTACCCGACCTGCCGCGAAAAAGCCGTCGCCGTCTTTCAGGGACGCGCCGAGGTGGACATGTGCATCCCCTATATGCACGATCAGGCGGCCTCCCTGGCCAACCTGGTCATGGAGACCTCGCCCAATATCGTACTGATTGTAAACCGCAATCTCGATATCCTTGAATACTCTGCCGTAGGGGAACGCTACTTCGGCAAAAGCCGTGCCCAGGCCCTGCAGATGAAATTGGATGATTTCTTTGACCCTCATGATTTTCTTGCGGTCATGGATACGCACCAAAACATCCACGGGCGCAAGGTAGCCTATCCGCAATACGATCTCGTTACCTTGCAAAATATCGTCTATCTGCCGATGCAGGACGGCGCCCTTGCCACCATCATCGATATCACCGCCGCAGAAAAAAAGGCCCGCGAGGAATACGCCCGCAAGCTTGAAACGATCGAAATGGCACAGAAGGTCATCGATAAACAGATGACTGTTGCCCAGCAGATTGCCGGCCTGTTAGGGGAAACCACGGCCGAAACCAAAGTGAGCCTTACCAAAATCGGCCGCATTCTCTTGGAGGACAGCGAGGAGGTACATATATGACACTCCGCGCCGACTGTGCCTGCAAAAGCTTAACCAAGCACCATGAGGAGCTCTGCGGAGACAAGGCCGAACTGCTCCGCACGGACGACTCGTATATTATGATTCTCGCCGACGGCATGGGCAGCGGAGTGAAGGCGAATATCCTCGCCACTCTCACCGCCAAAATCCTCGGCACGATGTTTTTAAAAGGGGCTTCCCTCGACGAATGCGTGGAAACAATTGTTAAAACCCTGCCGGTCTGCCAGGTCCGCCATGTGGCCTATTCGACCTTCAGCATCCTGCAGGTATCCCGGGACGGCCACGCGTACCTGGTAGAATTTGACAATCCGGCCTGCCTGATGCTGCGCGGCGGTCAAATTCACCCGATCCCCTTTTGCTTTCGCGAAATCGCCGGCAAGCGGATCAAGGAAGCGCATTTTCTCGTACAAACCGGCGACACCTACCTTCTCGTCAGCGACGGTGTCATCCACGCCGGCGTCGGGCGGGAATTCCCCTTTGGCTGGTCCTGGGACGCCATGGCAAGCTACGCGGCCGTCCAGGCTCCCGCCTGCCAAAGCGCCGCCCAGCTCGCCGAACGCATCTGTCTGGAGGCCGGCCGGCTCTACGGCGGCAGCCCCGGCGACGACACCACCGCCGCCGTCATGCGGATCGTTCCGGCGCAGGTGGTCCATCTGATGACCGGCCCTCCAAGCGACCCGGCGGACGATGAGCGTATCGTCGAGGCCCTGATGCAGGGCAATGCCTGCCGCATCGTCTGCGGCGGCACCAGCGCTACCATCGTCGCCCGCCAGCTCAAACGCCCGCTGATGCCGACGCTTCACTTTGCCGATCCGGATATTCCGCCGATCGCCCATCTGCAGGGCATCGACCTGGTGACGGAAGGCGTCCTCACCCTGAACCGGGCGGTCGCCCTCCTGCGGCGCTATACGGCGGCAACGCCTGAGACAAGCTGCTCCCATGGCTCTCTGGCCGACGACCTGGCGAATGAAAACGGCGGCGCCCTCTTAGCCCGCGCCCTGATCGAACGCTGCACCGACCTGCGCCTACTCGTCGGCAAAGCCGTAAACACAGCCCATCAGGTCCCCGATCTGCCCTTCGACTTAGGCGCGCGCCAGCTGCTCGTTGATCAGCTGAAAACCCTCGTGCAAGCCATGGGCAAGCAGGTGACGGTAACTTATTTTTAAATATAGAATGCCCTGGAAGCATGGGCAAACAGAGGAGAGAAAAAATATGCTTAAATTAAATCAAGACGATAATATTGTAAGTATCAAAGACGCCGTGCTCTGCGAAGTAGCGCGCCTGGCCTTTGAGGGACGCCTCGACGAGGAAAAGGAGACTCTCCCCTATGAGATGATCCCCGGCCCCAAGGCCATGTTCCGCTGCTGCATCTATAAAGAGCGTGAGATTATCCGTCAGCGCATCCGCCTGGCCGAAGGCTTCACCCCCGGCGGCGACACAAGCAGCCAGAACGTCGTGCAGGTCATCAGCTCGGCCTGCGAGGAGTGTACGCTCGGCCATTACCAGGTCACGGACAACTGCCGCCGCTGCGTCAGCAAAAAGTGCCAGTCCGCCTGCCGCTTCGACGCCATCACCATGGAAAGCAACCGGGCCCATATCAATATGGATAAGTGCAAGGAATGCGGCAAATGCGCCCAGTCCTGCCCCTATCACGCCATCGTTGATTTGACCCGGCCCTGCAAGCGCGCCTGCCCCGTAGACGCGATCAGCTGGGATAAGGAGAGCGGCATCGTCCGCATTGACGAACAAAAATGCATCCGCTGCGGCGCCTGCATCGAGGCCTGCCCCTTCGGCGCGATCGGCTCCCGCACCTTCATGGTTGACGTCATCCGCCTGATCCGTTCCGGCAAAAAAGTCATCGCCCTGCCTGCCCCCGCCGGCGAAGGCCAGTTCGGCCCCGGCATCACCATGGGCAGCCTCGCCCAGGGACTTAAGGAGCTTGGCTTTTTTGACGTATACGAAGTCGCCCTCGGCGCGGATTTAACCGCTGCCTATGAAGCCCAGGAGTGGGCGCAGGCCTACAAGGAGGGGCAGAAAAAGGTGACCTCCTGCTGTCCGGCCTTCGTCAACATGGTAAAGAAGCATTTCCCCACCCTGCTGCCGAATGTTTCCACGACCGTCTCTCCCATGTGCGCCGTCTCCCGCATGGTAAAGGCCAAGGAGCCCGATGCCATCACCGTGTTCATCGGCCCCTGCGTCGCCAAAAAAGACGAAATCCTGGATTTTGCCCTCGAAGGCAACGCCGACTACGTTCTCACCTACAACGAGCTGCGCTGCATGCTTGAGGCCAAGGACATCGTTCTCAAGCCGGACGCCCCCGAGATCCAGCACGGCAGCATCTACGGCAAGCGCTTTGCCACCTCCGGCGGCGTCACGGCTGCCGTCGTACAGGCGCTCAAGGAGACCGAGGAGTGCGCCGACGTCAACGTCATGGTCTGCAACGGCGCCGCCGAATGTAAAAAGGCTCTGACGCTCCTGCGTGCCGGACGCCTCCCCGCCGACTTTGCCGAGGGCATGGCCTGCGAAGGCGGCTGCGTTTCCGGCCCCGGCTGCGCCAAATTTGAGTTTGACTCCCGAAAAGACCGCCAGGCCCTCTTAGCCCAGGCCGACGACCGCAAGATATGGGAGAATCTACATAAAAACGTTGATACCGATGCGTTTTCTATGCACCGGGAGTAACGGGGCAGACCGCATACAACAGTAAGCCCTCCGGAAAAACCGGAGGGCTTACCAAAAGGGAAGGGAATGTAAACAATGAAAAACTGTTTCCGCGAAATACCATAACAAATATCGATCAAAATAGCAAGCACGTTTGACTGGTTGGTCGTTTTTTTAGGATAATTGGCAATCGCTGCCTTCAGAGCTTCGTCCTCAGAGTCCATCTTCGCCGCGTGCTTCCGCCTCTTTTTGCGCCCCTGCCGCCTCCGTCAGGGCATACATCCCCGCCGCCTTCTCATACATCGCCCTACATTTTTTCCTCAGCTCGGCCGGTTCTAAAATCTGCGCATCCGCTCCGAACTTAAAGAAATAAAATTCCGCCTGTGCCTGCGTACACTGAAATACGAACCTCTCCCCCTCCCGGCGTACAAGCACCGGACGCAGATGGGCCTGCCGCCGGTATTTGTATTGCCCGGCCTCTGTCAGTACAACATGGATTTCCGTCTCGCTGCCCGCCATAAACTGCACGCCCCTCGCTTCAATCTTCTGCGCCAGCTCCTTCTTTTCGCTCGCCTTCAAAAACGCGCTCTTGCTTTTTTCCGCTCTCACGGACTTCAGCGCGGAAATCCGAAACGAGCAGGGCTGCTTTTTTTCTTCCGGACTGCTGTACGGCCTGCAATACCCCACCAGATAATTGGCCGTAGAAAGCGGATCGCAGAGCATCTGATACGGATAAATGCTGTAAACACGGTCCGCCCCCGTCACGACCCGCAGCTGCCTCGCTTCCTCGATGGCATAGCGGATCGCTTCTACATAAGGGAAAAAATACACCTGCTCCCGCCGAATATACGGAAGGCGCGCATACTCCTCCACAACGCTCTTGATGTATTTCCCCCGTCTCGCGTAGTACGCTTCTTCCCCGCACTCCGAATCCGCCTCCGTCAAATACGTCATGTTCTCCTTATTCAGCCAGAATTTAAAAGCAATTCCGCCGCCATAAGAGGCCGCCTGCGCCGTAAGCCGCTCCCGCTCCCTCGCCACCAGCCGATTTATGATTCGGGCCTTTGTTTTTTCATCTCCGGAAATGCCGTCCAGGCATTGGGAAAGCTCCCCGCGCAGCACATTCAGACTCCGCGAAACAGAAGCCTCCGCCACCGGCGCGTACTGCGCAAAGATCCGGTTGATAAACCCCGACAGCTTCTCTTCACCAAACGTAAACATATCGCTCAAAACAACCTCATACGCCAATCGGCTCAGGTTTAAATGCTGCTTATTATTCTCCGCCGTATCCTTGTCCGCTGCCTCAAACGCCATTTTCCGCCTCCCGCACACATCTCTACCATCAAAAAAGTCCGGTTTACCGGAACACTATATCACAAAAAATTCATTTTTTTAATAAAAACGGAACAAAAAATTTCATCTTTCTTCCGATGACAGACAGGATCGTTCGTGCTATCATAATCCTATCAAACACAGACGCAGGGAATCCCCCAGGAAAGGAGAAATCAATATGTTCATTCTCACCGCAGTCCTCGCAGGCATGGAAGTCGGAGCCGCTATCGGCGGCGCCATCGCCACCATCGCCGGTGCTTCCGTCACTACCGGAACCGCCGTCGGCACCGTCGTCGGAGCCGGAGTTGGCTTCACAGCCGGCGCCGCCGCGGCGGAAGAGGCCGTGTCCGGCGCCTTTGCGTAAGGAGGTCTCACATGCCCATTTACAAACAAGGACGTCCCATGAAATACAATCCCACGACCGGCGCCGGTATTCGGCCGCCCGCCGCCCCGGGCGAATACCGCCTCCGCAATGCCCAGGGAACGGTGCTCTACATCGGTGAGACCGACAGTCTCGTCCGCCGCATGGGCGAACATGTCCGCAGTGGAAAGCTTCCCCCCTACGGCACCATCGAATACCAGGTAGCCGACGGCCGCTCCACCTCCCGCACGCGCCGAGAACACGAACGGCTCAAAATCGCACAGCACCAGCCCGAATTAAACCGCTCACGGGGCGGGGAAGGAAGGCCGGCGGGACGATAATCCTGCCGGTCTTTTTCGTGACCGCCATCCGCAGGGGCCTGCGCCTCTTATCCCGTCTGGCTGCCCCGGCCGCGTCTACAGGCCCAGGCCCCCGCCACCTCTACACGCCCACATTCCCGTCTGCTTCCGCCGCCGTCACACGGTCGATCCCCGCCGCAAACCGGGCGCAGATTCTCTCCACCGCGGCGATATCCGCCGGCGTAAGCAGCTCCCCGTTGCTGTGACTAATGGGGTTGCGGGCCTGGTACAGCGTCTCCATGCCATCCGCAAAATCCGTACTGCCGCCCGGAAAATACTTCGCGAACACCGCCCACTGATCCCGGATCAAAAAGCTCAGCGTCCGCAGGCTCACCACATTCAGGATGCTGTTGCCGACGTTTCTTTGCTGGTCCTCCCCCGCCCTCTGGTACATCCGCTCATGCTCCTGCAAAAAAGCGGCACGGAAATCCCCTCTCCCGCCATTTAGAACAATCTGCTCCAGCTGTTCCTTCCAGCCGCCCGGATACAGCTTGCTATATTCCTCCTCAATCACCCGGCGCAGCCTCTGCTCCGTGGCCGTCAGCATCGGCCAGATCGCATCCGCCTCCGCGCGGTGCGCCTCCCGCAGATAATCGATAAAATACCCGCAGACCGCCAGATACTCCCCCGTCTGCTCCGGCGCAAAATAGTCCGCGTACTCGCCGCCTCCCGCTACGCCGCAGTCAAGCGTCGCCCGCCGCATGCAGTAGCCCAGCGCCACCAGCTTCTGCACCTCCGCCTCGCCCATCCGGTAGCGGGGTCCCACAAACATCTGCAGCATCGCGCTCAGCAGCTTCTCCTCCTTCAAGGAAGCCAGGACCGCCTCAAAGCTGTCGATAAACTGGCCCGCCACCACCTCCGGCGCAGCCAGCGGATCCTGCAAAAGCGCCTGCCCCATGATCGCCAGATAAAACGGCGAACGCCCGCAATAATACCAGATATCTTTCCGTTTCGGTTCCTCCAACTTTCGCCCATGCTCCTCCAACAGGCCAAAATACGCGTCAAGCTCCCGGTTCGAATAGCCAAACAGCCCCCTTTTGCTGAAAATCCCGTCAAAGGTCGACCCGCCAAAGCAATTCTTCTCGATAAAACGGATGCTCCTGCGCGACAGCGTCGCCACCGACAAGCCCATATTGTCCTGCAAAAGCCCCCGAAACCAGCCGAAATTTTCCTCCTGCATCCCAAAGACCCGGCCGGCCTGGTCGAACTCATCGATCACCAAAACCATATACAGCCCCGCGTCGTACAAAACCGGAAACAGCCGCTCCAGGTAATCCCTGGCCACCATATCCTGGACAATATCCCCCTCATACAAAAGCCGCCAATTGCCCTGGTCAAGAAAATACCCCCTGCACTCTCTGATAAACGCCGCGTCCTCTTCCTCCATCCCGGACAGCGCCCCCTCAAACGCCGGCGCCGCAAACAAAGGCCGCAGCACCTCCCGGATCCAAAACTGCCAAAAGCCCTTTACGCCGTCTAAGCTTGATTCGATTACGGCTACGTTCGGATGCCCCTCCTCCCGAAAGCGCCGGCACAGCTCCCGAAACAGAGACGACTTGCCGATCCGCTTCATCCCCGTCACCGAGTAATACCGGCTCACTCCCTGCGCCGCCGGCGCAAACAGCTCCCTGCGGAAAAACTCCAGCTCCCGCTCCCTGCCGTAGAAAAAACGCCCCACCGCCGCGTGGTTTACATCAAATATCTGCTCCATCGCCCTCATCCTCTCTTTTTCAGCCAGATCGAAAACAGCCGCACCTTGATCTTAATGTCCAGATTGCCGACCTGCTCCGTCGTAATATCCCGCCCGTTTTGATCCGTCAGCACTCCGCGCACCATCAGGGAACGCAAAATCCGGTCGCGCTCCGCCAAATCCGGCCACACAATCCGCCGCACGCTACAGATCCCCTGGCTGTCGGCCAGATCCGCGATCTGCTTCAAAAGCTGGTATGTTTTCTTCGTCTCATCCCGCACCTGGATACTGATATCCTCCTCATCCTGGTCGTCCTGATAGCTGTACTCATTAAAAATCGGGTCAAAATCAAGCTTTGTAATGGGATCGTTCGGCGTGTCAAACACATAGCTCTCCGCCACCGTATCTACCAACCCCCGGGTAACCAGCTGCTCCTGGTTGTCGATCATGTAATCGACGAGGGCATTGCAGAATTTCATCAGATAGAACGCGCTTCCCCCCGTAAGGTCATAGATATAAGAAGCCGCCTCCTGCCCCAGCTGCCCTCTGTAACGGCTGCTCCCGTCCGCAAACAGGATCGGCGTCTCAATCATCTTGCGCGCCGCCGCCTCCCCCAGATACGAAAGGCGCTTGCGCCCCATCGTGCCCAGCCCGTTGACCGCGCCGCCGAAATTCTGCGACGTAATATCCTCATCCATCGTAAACTTGTCCATAAAATCCTGGCCCACCACGATGTTCACAAACCCGTTGTCCTGGATCATCGCCCGCCAGCGGTTTAAGAAATCCTCATTCACCACCCGCCGCTTCATATGGATATAAATCTGCGTAAACTCATCCACCATCAAAAGGATCGCATACCGCCCCCCGAACTGCGCCCGGAAATTCTGGAAAAACTCCTGGAAATACGACTCCCCGAATTCTCCCGCGATATCCGCCGTCCTGGGGACGCTAAGCCCTGCCGCCTGCATCTCCTCCCGCAGCTGCCGGTTACGCCGCAGCTTCGTCTGGAAGCTCGTACAGATTGCGATGAGCAGCTTGCGGTAATATACCTCCCCGCCGCCGTCCAGGCCCCGCGACTGGGCATTGATATCCAAAACGATCGTCCCCGGATACTCCTCTTCGATCTTGCGCCCCAGGAAAAACATCACCGACGACTTCCCGCACCGCTTCTGCCCATAGATGGCCACGATACTGCCGGTTTTCAGCCGCCCGTTCCCGTCGGTCAGCATCTGGCAGATCTCCGAAATATCCTCCGCGCGGCCAAAAAACATCCTCTGCGCCCCTTCGTTTTCCGGCTTCATGATACCGCCGCCCGCAAACAGTGCATACGGATTTTCATAGATAAAATCCGACTTGGAAATATTCAGGGGAATCTGGATCTTCTGGTTCGAGAACAGAGCCGTTTTCGTCTCCGCCGCCCCCTGCTTCCCGTCAAAGCGCGCGTTAAACTCGTACGAAAGCGTCAAAGACAGCTCCAGCACATCCGGCGCCGCCGCAAAATCCAACAGGATTGGAATATTGATCTCCGCCGCCTTCCCCCCGTGCACCTGCTGCCCGTTGCCCAGAATGCTCCGGCTGCCCGCCGTGTCCACAAAAAACCCCTTCGGTTGGCCGTAGGGAACCGCGTTTACCACCTTCACATTGATCGCCGGCAGGCAGCCCTCCTCGTTCGAAATCTCGATCGTCTCCTGCCGCCCATTATTGCGCAGGCCATAATGGCGCACCGAAAGCTTCGGCCAGCAGATCTTGTACTGGCTGTTCAGATACGCCGACAAGGACTGGCGCATATTCAGCAAAAAAGGACGCAAAAACTCAAACGACAAGCGCGAAGGATGCTCCTCGATCGCCCCCACCGTACTCTGGATATCCCTCCAGGCCAGCCGCAGCTGGTTGGTACGCCCGTCCACCTCCTCGTTTTGCAGGCTGACCTTGATATCACTTACGATCTGCCTTGTCCGCTCAAACCACTTCTCGTCCAGCTCAAACAAATATTTGCCGACGCTCTCCAATGCCTCCTCCAGCTTTTCCAAAAAGAAACGCACATTGTCCACCGAGGCCCGCGAAGGGTTCGTCAAGATTTCCCCCAGCGAATCCAGGTAGCTGTGATAATTGGTATAGTAATGCTTGATCGCTTCCTTGCGGTCCATATCCTCCGTCATCGCGCCGTTTGCCAGGCGGACAATGATCGTCCGCGCGATATCCTCCAAAAGCGACGGCCGCGCGCATTCCAAAAGCTCGTCAAGCACCGGCTCCGGCAGGTTCAAAAGCATCTTTGACAGCCCCTGCAAATCCGTACAGATCCGCCTGAGGATCCCCACGATCGCGCTTCGCTCTCCACAGCCGTTCAAATCAATCCCTTTGGTCTCCGCAAAAAACTCCGCCAGGCAGCGCGCCTCCATCCGGCACTTGACCGAGGCCGCAAAGTCGTTGCAGAATATGCTCTCACAGTAATACTCCACTTCCGCCTGTTCTTTGGCGTTATTGCCGCTCAAGTAACGGAACGCATAATCAAACAGAATCGATTTGCCGGTCTTTTCACTAAAAAACCCCTCTTCCGTCCCTTCTTCGGCAAAGGCCTGATGGATCTTGGCCGCCATCAGGAGAAAATTCGGACGCAGCTCCACCGGCGTCGTCCGGTAAAAATCCGGCCGCTTCTCGTAACTGTTGCGCAGCGAGCGGATCAGCGCCTCCGCTTCCTCCGCGCTCCCCGCAAACGCGCCGTTCTTTATCTTCGCCCGCTCCTCCCGCGGCAGGTAGCCGGCAATGCTGTTTAACTCAAACGTGTCCCTCTTAAACTCCAATAGCGTCATTACCGCGGAAGGCGCAAAGGGGATTTCATTCTCCCAAAAATCCTGGCCGTACGCAAAATCGTAAGCCGCCCCCTCCTCGCCGCCGGAACCGGTCGGGGACTCCTCCCGGGGTGTTTTCTCATAGATCTTTACGTCACTCGCTTTGGGGATCGCCTTGCTTCGGTCTACCATAAAGGTGACCTGATAGGCAAACCGCTCCAGATCCATCTCCGAATCACTGTAATTTTCCACATCCTTATGGGAAAAATTCAGCTTGCCCCCCTCCCACACAATGTATCCCGACTTTGTGCGGGGATTAAAATATCCGATCGTACCCGTGCTGCGCGTATGCCAAAAGGGCTCCCCGCTCTCGATATGCTCCCGCAGCGCCTCCGGCGAAAGTCCTCTTTGCAAAATCTCCCTCGCAACCGAAGTCAGGAATTCATCCGCTTCTCCCGCATGCGCCAGGTAGCCGCGCGCATACTCCCTCGCCGAATCCGGCCGGCCGGCCAGCAGCTCCAGCTGCATCCGCATTCCCTCGAGAAAAGGCTCTGCCGCCATATACCCGTATGCATCGACCACCGAAACGGCCCGCTCCAGCCTGTCATGGCAGACGCCTATCTTAAAGACAGCCCCCAGCGCCCGCTCCGGACTGATAAAGGCCCGTGAAAGCATTTCCTCCGTCAAGTCAATCTGCAAATCGTAGTTTTGATCCATGCCCGCCTGCCGGACCTTGGCGTCAAAAACCGACTTCTCCTGCTGATTCTTCTTCACATAGCTGGGCAGCGAAAAATCCTCGCAGCTGTACTGTTTTACATAGAGCGTCTGCCTGTCCTGGCAGGCCAGTTCAATCTTCACCTCACTGCCGGCCGAAAGCTCCTCCATATCCAGACTGCATCCATAGATCTGCGACCCGCACTGCACGAGCCGCACCTCGCCCCCGGTGTTGCCCGCGACCTTGCCCACCTGGTATTTGCTGCGGATATCCACCACGCTGGCCGAAATCCCGCCCCGGCGGCGCTCGTCCACCGTCCGGTGGAACACCGTCTTGTAAAACACCTCCTGTCCCAGATAATCGCCTCCGCGCAGGAACTGATGGATTGTATTATCCACGACCGCGCTTTCATAGCAGCGATTCTCCTGATCGACCGAAAAATACGAATTCGCCTTGTAGAGGCCGAAGATCCGGCCGGACTGCCAGCCAAGCTGTTCGCAGATATCCTTCGCAAAGTAATCCACCGTACTGATATAAGACGTCGTCCCGTCCATAATCAGCGAGTAGATGCACGGGTACACCGTATATCTTCCCAGCTTCAGAAGATGCGCCAGCTGCTTGTTCACCACATTCGTAATGCGGAACGTATAGCTGTTATTGATCTGTCCCGAGGAGCTGAGCACATTGTAGGAGGTAATCAGACCGCAGAAAAACAAGGACTCCAGCTCTGAAAAACGGATCGTCGCCTCTGTCCCGTCCGCCGTTTGGATGGAAATATCGCCCGCGCTGTGCGACCGGTACTGCCCGACGCACTTGCGCCCCGGCCTTCTTACCAGCACCAGCGTCTCCCCCGGCCTGAAATCCAGGCCGCCGAAATCAACCGGCTTTTCCCGGGCAATCTCCGTGAAATCGACGTCGTATTTCGGCAGCTGCTCCAGGATCCGGATATCGGCCGCGCGCTTTTTGAAGCCCGGGATATAGCGAAACGAAACACGATAATCGTTTTGACGCGTATCAATATAATCGGCGTGCGGAAGATCCGCCTCGGTAAAATAAATATCCCCGTGCCGTTTTTCCTTGTATTCGCTCTCCTGTACAATGTAACCGTAGCCCCGCCGTACCATATATAGGATGATGTAGCCGATCTGCCGGTCCGGGGCAGGAGGATTCGCCTTCGACGTGGGATGCCCCGCGGATGTGGCTTCCGGCGCAAGGGCGGTACCTGGCTCAGGCGTGGCCGGGAGAGCCGGTGTGACGCCCGCCACAGGCTTGGTTTGGGCGTTGGATGCAGAATCCGCTGCCGGCTTGGCTGGAAGGTCCGGTGCGGCGACCGGCGGCGGCATGGTTTTCGACGCGGATATCCCTTCCGTCGCGGGGGCGCCTGGAACCGCCGCTGTGTCGCCGGCATCCGGGACGGGCTCGGCTTCCTCCTCATTTTCCGGCAAATCATACATGCCTACAAGTTCATAGGAAATCGGCTGCAGCCGCCCGTTCGCGGCGCGCATAAAAAACAGCGTTTCGTCAAACGACTCCAGAACCCCCGAAAGCTCTTTTCCATTTTTCAGCGTTATGATAACCGGACTACCGGCCGAAAGACTGCTCTGCATCAGTTCCTGCATGCTTGCCATAGAATTACCTCCTGCTAACACCGCTTTTATTTCGGTTAGGACGCTTTTTACTCTTTTATCTTATCACAGAAATGCCCGGCATGATAGTAAAAAAAGAAACGAATCCTATCGTTTCTTTGCTATTCTGGATTATAGCACAAAATCGTCAAAAATACAAGACTACCAATCCTTTCGCGGTGATGCTATAATCATTTTCCAAATAAAAAAGGGGGAATGGTTCATGGATCAGAATTGGATGATTTTATTGCAGCAGCAACAGCAATTGGCGCAAGTGATGCAAACCAATCAGGCCACGGAGCGATTTGGACTTGCTCTAACGGAGCAGGACGCCGCATTGATTTTGGAAAGACGAAAAACGTCCCTGATGGAACAGCGGCGAATCGAATTTGGGGAAGGTATTGTGCCAAAAATCATTTATGAGTTCTGCGACTCCAGTTTCATCGACCAAAACAATTATGTGGATACCGTGATCCGCCTGCAGGAAATATTTTATCTCTACAAAAACGAAATGCAGGACGAGATTACCGACGATGAGCTCCTTCATCTTATGAAAGAACAGTTTGAGGAACTTTGCTTTGGGGATTTGGAGTACCTGGAAAGCACCTGCCTGGCCAATTTCGCACAGGCTCTCCGCGCCGGATACGAGGGGTATAAAGAGTCCGACGGATACGGGGAATACTCTAAATTTGACGAGGTAAAGCGCTGGGATTATGAACTGTATTTTGAAGCCTTAAAAGATCTTTGCTGGGGGTGATGCCGATGAATTATACAATGGAAGAACTGGCGCCGATTGTGGGGAAGCTGGCCGCCGCTTACACGTCCCATGAGAGCACTTCCCTCTCTTATGAGAAGGCGGAGCAGCTGATGGGAGCCGTCTTATACTGCATCCGCGAGCTGGAGCAGGCCGGGAGCCGTTCGGTGATTTCCTCGGAGAAAATGCCCGCGCTAAGAGCCTATGAAGCCGGAAGGGCCTGTGTCGAAGAAAAGGTTAAAACGGCGTTGCGTTTATACAACGAACTTTTGCCGGAATTTTCTCATTATGAAAGCCGCTGTCTGTATGATTCTTTTGTCCGGGGAGTGCCGGAATTCTTCAAATGGTATGACATTCGATTTGCGCCGCAAGATACTATTTTGACGTTGGATTATCCGGTGCTGAAAGATCTCTCCGGTTATACGGGAATTGATAACGTTTATGAATGGATTCGATGCATCGGTTGGGAGCAGCGGTTTTTGCGTTTGTTTCCGGATTCCTTTGTCCTTCGTATCCTGTCAAAATATAAGAAACATGGCGGAGAAATGGCCGAAAACCTCTGCGAAGCGGTATTTCCGTTTGTACTAGGGCATATTCTGGCCGGAAAGCCCTTAGATGCGGTCGATTTTGCGGAAGCAGATTACCTTCGTATTCAGGAAATATTCGCACAAGGAGATATAAGTGATATCAACGGACAGCTGTCACGTGCAGTGGAAAGGTTGCTGAAAAACCATTGCACAAACAGCGGCGAGATATCGGAATATGTCTCCTGCGCGGTCCGCGCCGCTGTTGTCCGCCTAAAGCAAGCCGCCGAGCAAGGGCTTCTTTGCCAAATGCTATAAGGGAAGCCCCAATTCATCCAATGTTTTCACCGGCGCGTGACAGCTTCCGTTTTCGCAGAGATACCACACTGTTTCCTCTGAAACCGGATACGCTGCCGTAAACGGCGCCAATTGTGACAGCTCCGCTTCGTTTTCCGCCGTTTTATACAGCACGCTCAGGCCTGCGGCCGCGTGCTCCCGCAGATAGGAGGCCAATTCCTTTGGTATCCTGTTTCCGGTAAACAAGAGCTCCCGGTGCGGCCCCAGCGCCTCCGACAAGGCCAGCAGCGCAAAGCAGTACGCCTGCGGCGTCTCCTTCATTTGCCCGGCCATAAATCGCTGCTGCCGGTCGGCCGCTTCCCGAAATTCGATTCTTCCCGTAAGGGACGCAAGCCGCTCCCACACCAGCGCCGTCACGGAATTGCCCGAGGGAAGCGCGCCGTCATAGCTCTCCTTGGGACGGGCAATCAGGCGTTCTCCCTGATGCGGCGTCATAAAGCAGCCTCCATGTTCCCGATCCTCAAACAACTCCTGAATCTGTTCTCCGCGCAGAACGGCCTCCTGTAAATATTGGATTTCAAACGTGCCGCGGTACAGCTCCAACAGCGCCAGTGTGTAGACCGCATAGTCCTCCAGCTGCCCGGTCTGCGCCGTCTCCTGGCCGCAGCAGCGCAGATACAGCCGGTTTTCCCGGTCGGTCATCGTTTTCCGAATCCATTTCTGTGCCCGCACGGCCGCCTTATGGTAGCGCGGTTCCTGCAAAAGGCAGCCGGCCCGTGCCAGAGCCAGGATCGCCCAGCCGTTCCAGGACAGCAGGATTTTGCGATCCGTAAACAAAGCGGTGCGCGTGCGTCGATATTCATACAGGCGCTGCAGCCGCAAATCGTCGCCCGCCCACGCGTCGCCGTCGCCGGCGATGCGGTTGGGGATGTTTTTCCCCTCAAAATTTCCCTTTTGGGTAATATCATATTGACGGCAGAATTCCGCTCCGTCCTCGCGCCCCAAAACCCGGATCACTTCATCGGGCGTAAACGCGTAATACTTTCCCTCAATACCGTCGCTGTCCGCGTCCTGCCCGCAGTAAAAGCCGCCGCTCTCCTCCGTTAATTCCCGCAGCATATAATCGGCGGTCCGGCGCGCCACCTCCGCGTAAAGGGCATTTCCCGTCTGCCGGAAGGCCTCGCAGAAGGCGAGGATCAGCAGCGCGTTGTCGTACAGCATCTTTTCAAAATGGGGAATCCGCCACGCCCGGTCAGTCGCGTAGCGGGAAAATCCGCCGCCTATATGGTCGAAGATCCCGCCGGCCGCCATGGCCCGCAGGGTAGTCTCCGCCATGAGAAGCGCCTGCGGCGCGTCCGCCCGCTCTCCATATTGCAGCAAAAATAACAGGATATGAGGACTGGGGAATTTAGGCGCCGAGCCAAAACCGCCCCACGCTGCGTCAAAGGTCCGCCACAGGTTTTCATAGGCTCTCTGCAAAAGGGCTTCTTCCGGCTCGCCGGGCCGGCTGTCCGCTGCTTGACGCAGCATCTCTGTCAGCTGCCCGGCCATCTCCAGCAGACGCGCCCGGTCCGTCCGCCAAAGGGCCGAAAGCTGCGGCAGCAGCTCCGTCAGGCCCGGCTGCCCATAGCGAGCCCGTTTGGGAAAATAGGTCCCTGCAAAAAACGGCTCCTGCCGCGGCGTCATGCATACGGTCAGCGGCCAGCCGCCGGAACCGGTCAGTGCCTGGCAGGCCGCCATATACACCGCGTCTATATCCGGCCGCTCCTCTCGGTCCACTTTGATACAGACAAAGTCCGTTAACAGCGCCGCCACCTCCGGATCCTCAAAGGATTCGTGCGCCATGACATGGCACCAGTGGCAGGTCGAGTAGCCAATGCTTAAAAAGATCGGTTTATCCTCGGACGCCGCCCGATCAAAGGCTTCCTGGCGCCAGGGGTACCAGTCCACCGCATTGTCTTTGTGCTGTAGAAGGTAGGGAGATTTTTCGTGTTCCAATCGATTCGGCATCGTGGGCCTCCTTGTGGAAAGGGATTTTTCAGGCCAAAGCAAAAGCGGGCATCCGCTTCCAGATGGGCCTACGCTTGAAAGAGTAATCTTTCTGAGTAGTATAGACTGAATGAAGCGATTGTACACGTTACTTACCGTTTTAATTCATTTTTCCTATGTTTGTAACAAAATAATTCATTTCATATTCATCTAGGCCCCATAAATCTATCTCCATTCAAATGTATCATATGATCCGGCAATTCCGCTATCCAAACCTCTGTTTCCCATGCCAACATTTCCGAAAATTTTTTATATGTCTTAAAATCCAAAAATGCAGTTACAAAAATTTTTCCCGCAGTAACATTTTTTGTCATTTCCGCGATTTCAAGAATCCTTTTTGAATCCATAGGCCCAAC
>CANSWW010000008.1 GCA_947650845.1 uncultured Lachnospiraceae bacterium | reverse complement strand
TCCACCAATCAGCCAGCGCATGATGCATTCCAAAATACAGCAGCCACGGCACGCAAGCTACTGCCATACCTGCCAGCATCGCAAGGCCTGTTACAATCCCACGTTTCCACTCCTTTTGATAAAAGCAGAGCACCATTAACCATACCGTCCAGCCGAAATACAATCCCAGCAGCGTAAACTTCGTACACAGGATACAGCCTGCCAAAATCCCATGCCCAAAAACCCGTCCGTATCCCATCGGAGCCGGGTATTCTTCTTTCATATAGCGCAAAAGCGCGTACATCCCCCATATTAACAGCGGCAGTACCAGCTCTTCGGCGCTGTCCCCATGGCAAAAACTGGGCGACGACACCAGCAACGCGCACAGAACCGGCGCCACCCATAAGCCCGCGTTTTTCACATATAAGCGTATCACATGCCAGGCGCCCGCCAAAAAGATGGTCCAAGCCACTGTTTCAACCAGATACATGCCCAAAAAGCTTTTGTTTGAAATCAGATACGCAATCCCATGGATGAAATACAATAGCGGCCCCTTATGATCGTAGAGATCCCGGTACAGCACCCGCCCGTTCATCATCCCCTTGCCCATGGTAAAAAAGATGTTCGCGTCCACCCAGTCGTTAAACGGATACAAAAACGAACACTTGGAAGCCAGCGCTACGAAAACCGCCGACACGCCAAGACAAACCAGCCACAGCCGCAGCAAATCCCAGCCTTGCAGGCTACTTCCCTGTCCCACGGTTTTCCTGTTTTGCTTCCCTCTTTGTCGCATCGCCCACTCCTTTTTCGTCGTCTGATTTTCTTTTCGAATAACCGCTCCAAAAACGGACCGCTCGCCTTACGGCGCTTTCTCCACCGGCCTCAAATCACTCAACGCCCCGATCATCACGCGGGCAACCGCCTTCTTCCCCTCCTCATTCGGATGCACAATATCCGATATATACTGATTCCGGTTAAACTGGTTAATCCCCGTACTCCCAAAAATATCAATATACGGAATGCTAAACGCCTCCGCCACCTCCGCCACCGCTCTGGCATAATCCTGAGTAGTCAGGCCGAGCGTATTATACTCCACGTCCGTCCGATTGGCCCGCTGCGCTTCGGAATCCTCTGTCTCCGGTCCCCTCCCGCTCAAAGGAGACGCCAGCACGACCACCGCGTTCGGGCACTGTGCCTGCACCCGCACCACGGTCGCCGCCACCGCCCCCATAAAGGTCGTCTCGTCAAACGGATACGACAGATCCCCGATCGGCGCGCTCACCGTGTACCCCGCATCGTTGGTGCCGCCCATAATCACCACCAGATCCAGATCCGCTGGCAGCTGTGTGCGGATCCGGTCCTCGCTGGCCAGATACGATTCGTGTTCCGTCGTACCGGCCGGCGCCTCCGTCACATCCTGAAACCCATAGCGACTGTTATACGAGCCGTCCGCGTTCGCATACCATTTCCAGTCGCAGTAGGTAAACGTTGTGCTTCCAATCCCGCAATTCAAATGCTCGGCAAAGCCAAAATACTCCGTGATATAATCCTGCCAGCCGCCCAGCTCCGTGATGCTGTCACCGTAGCTGGCCCACTTTTTCCCGACCCAGGAAGCCGACACCGTCCCGCCGGCCGGCGCTTCCACCCCGCTTTGCGCGGCCAGCTCGGCAACGATCTGCTGCTGCTCCTTCATCTGCCTGCGCAGGCTGCCAAGCTGCCAGATGCAGGCGCCAAGGCCTCCGCCTACCACTATAATGATCGCCAGGAGTACGGTTAAAACGATCCGTCCGTTCTTTTTCCCTGCATTTTGGCGTTGTTTTCTTGTTGATTCCCTGTCCAACTTCTGTCCTTCCTTCCTATTTTGTCCAATGTCTCATCAACTACCGCTTCTTTTCGGCGCATCTTTCCATTCGTTCCCAACCGGCTGTCGTCCCTTCTCACCAGTAGCAACCGCTTTCGATCTTCGCCGCTGCCGCCGGCTTCTCACTTTCCGCCGGCCTGCGCCAATTCTCATTCATAATCGCCCGGTAATCCGCCCGCTCGTCCCAGCGCTTTCCATGGATCCCAAATAAAAGCTGGGCGGCTCCCCCCATATGGATTGCCTGCTTGCCTGCCGCCTTCAGGCGCGCCGCCAGCGGAAACCCATAAGCGCCGCAGCCGATCACCGCCACGTCAAATTCCTTTTGAAGCGCCTCCTCTGCCATATAGTCAAGCGCCTCGAACCAGTCCGCAAACCGCTCGTCCCTCTGACCGGCGATCGTCTGCACCGCCTTCACCGTCTCCAGATGAAAAGCCGGCAAAATCCGCGAATCTTCAAACAGCAGCTCCCGCCTGCCATACTGGCTGCGGATCGTCTCCTCAAACGGATGAATCACCAGCACCCGCCTTCCTTCGAGCGCCCCCGTCCAGGGCTCCCCGCAGAAAAACGGCTCCAGTCCCGACAAAAAGCATCTCTTCGCCTGCGGCAAAAATGTATCATATACATAATCTTCCATCAAAAGACCTTCCCACGTCCCGATCAGATCCGCCTGCCGGCCGGCTTTTTCCATCTCCAGGCCAAACGCCATGACTTTCTGCCGGTCACGCGGGAAAAAGCCGGCGTTTACGCACAGGGAATCCATCGTTTCTTCGGGGATCTCCCGGCGAAGTCCCCAGCGCACCTCCAGCGTGCGGCGAAAGGCCCGCATCTCTCCGCTGCCAAAGCGGCAGGCCAGAAAGGGCCGGCCTTCGCGGATCGCCGCGGCGATCGCCTGGTTCGCGTGCAGATCGTCCAGATAGGTTATATTGTCATACACATGCTTCCTTTTGATTTTCAGCACATGGCGCACGCCCTCGCCCACAAAGCAGGCCCCGTATCGTATCGCACCCTTCATCGGTATTCTCTCGTCTCCTTTATTTTCCCGCCATCACGCGCAGTACATTTTTGACCGTCCCCGGCAGCCGTCCCAGCTTTTTTTTCTTTTCGTCGCGGGAACTGTACCAAAAGCTCTTAAAGCCCCCCTCGACGCCCCGCCAGGCCTTCACAAGCGGGTATCCCTCGCTCAGAATCCGGCAGAAACGTTTCGTATAATACACATCCGGCAGCATGTGACGCGGGTGGCGCAGCGGGAACTCATATTCATAGGTTTTCTTATAATAGACCTGTTTCAGCCCGTTCGGCACCACGTCCATGGAAGCCGCCCCGTGCGAACCGCCGGCCCCCACGCCGATGTTCGCCGTCAGGTTCTTGACAGGCACGATATCCAGCATATTTTGGCTGCTCTTGGTATTCCAGATCAAGGTTTCAAAATACCGCTTTCCCATCGACTGGTGCCATTTGCAGGTTTCAATCTTTTCCTTCAGCGCCTCGATCTGCGGCTCCATCACACGCAGCGTGTACGGATCCTTCAAAAAACTATACTCCAGATCCAGCATCTCGATGCATCGCCGCCAGGTCGCCCAGCCCCAAATCGCCGAACGGCGCGAGAAAAAGTAATCGGCATTTTCCGGCCCGTAGACATCCAGATGGTTCATACCCGCGATCGTAAAAACCCGGTTATCGTTCTCATAGCGGTCAAGAAGCTCCTTACAGAATGGGAAAAAGCTCTGCGAAGCCACAATATCATCCTCCAGGATGATCCCCTTTTCCACATGGGAAAACATCCAGGCGATCGCATTGTACATGGAAGGATCCACGCCTACGTTTGTCTCCTGATAATTGCGGAACACCTCACACTCCCAGTCAATCCCTTCCTCCGCGATCCGCCTGCAGGCCGCGATCTTTTGCGCATCCTCCGCATGATCCGCCCGTGGCCCGTCCTGGTATAAAAACAGCTTCGAAGGCCGCGCCCGGCGCACCTGTTCAAACACCTGCGAAAAAGTATCCGGCCGGATAAAGAACACGCACAGGACGGCGATATCGATTTTACTCTGATGCATGGCCATTCTCCATCAACTCCTCATAAACTGCCAACAGCGCCCGGCTGTTTTCTTCCCGGCTGTGCGTCGCCTGCGCCCGCCTGCGAGCCGCCGCTCCCATCGCCTTTATCTCGTTTTCCCTTGCAAACACCTTGTTTACATAATAAGCGATCATATACCAGGCATCCGCCTGATAGAGGTAGCCCTCGCGTTCGTGCGTTAACAGATTTTTGACTCCGCCCACGTCCGAAACCACCACCGGCATGCCAAGAAGCATGGCCTCCCCGACGGAATTCGGCGAATTCTCGATCGACGACGGGCTTACGAATACATGGGAACGCAGGAAACGCTCTTTCATCTCTGCCTCGTCCAAAAAGCCGGTATATTCCACATGCCCCTCAAGTCCGTTTTCCTCGATCAGGCGGCAAATATATTTCCCATATGAGCTCATGCGCAAGCGATCCTGCAGCGTTTCCTTTTTCGTGATATCTCCGCCTGCCACGTAGACCTTGGCATCCGGGTAATGCTCCAGAATCCTTGGCAGCGCCTTCAGCACATAGTGCAGTCCCTTGATCGGATAACTTCCCTGGCTTACAAACAAGCTGTGTTTCTCACAGCGCTCCCATTCCCATTCACTTTCATAAAAGCTGTCCCGCAATACCTCGTTGCCGAAATGATAACGCGCCCGCGGGTTAATCTGCTCGGTGCAGGCTTTATCCCAGTCCGTCCGTCCCAGGACATGCCCCGTCCGCCGCAGAGCCTCCCTTTCAAACTCGGCGCGAATCAAAAAAGATTCCCGCTGGTGAATTAAATTGTCCCTCTTTACAATATCCCGGAAGGTACGCCCTTTCTGTACCCATAGCGGCACATCCGCCATAAAATGCTCGGCATACGCCGATAGCACCCCCTGAATCCCGATCAGGGTCTGCTCCGGCCGCCCAAACGCCCGCACGGCCGCCAGGCTGTGGACATACTCCGTCCCGAAAATATGAAGCAGATCCGGTTGAAACGCATCGATAATTTCACGCAGCCGCGCTTCCACGCCGGCATCGTAGGAAAGTAGCACCGGCGACGGCTGGCAAAAGCTGTAGTAGGCCGTATCTTCCGCCATCCCCTGTACAGTCTCGGTCCCCACCGACGGATAGGCCACGCCGATCACCGTACCCGAGCCTTCCAGCGCGTCCAGAAGCCCCGACATCCAGCCCCCCACCGGTTCTGCATCCCGGCCCAGCGCCCGGGCAATTTTCGGAAGCATAATATTGCATACCCACAGCACACGCATCGCTTTGACCTCCTAATTCCCTGCATCGGCCGCCAGGCCGCGGATTCGCCGCGCCGGGTTGCCGCCCCACACCTCATCCGGCGGGACATCCTTTGTGACCACCGATCCGGCGCCGACGATGCTCCTGGACCCGATCGTCACACCCTTTAGCACAATGCAATGGGCGCCCACAAACACGTCCTCACCGATCGTTACCGGCTTTGTAACCGCCGTCTCATGCAGATAATCCCCTCGCTGCCGATGATCAAGCGAATGAAAATCCGTATCGTATATTTTGGTTCCGCCGCCGATAATCGTCCGGTCGCCGATGGTCACGCGGTCATGGCAGACAATCGCGGCATTTGAAATCCCCACATGATCGCCAATCGTTAAACAAGCCGTATTTTTCAAAGAAAAAATGGTCCGCCCGTCCCCGCCGATCGGATTTGACGATACGCTCGAATTGATCGTCACATCCTCCCCAATATGGATTAAACCGTGGCCAAATACCCGCAACTTCCCATGAATCGCCAGGTTTTTGCCGTGGACGATCTTCCGATAGCGGATCACAAGCTCATTATACCACCGATCCGGCCAGGCCGCTATTTTTGTAAGGATTCTTTTCATAGGTTTTTCTCCTGTCTCTCCTGCCGGTACAAACGCCGGATCTTCTCCGCGACCTCCGCTGTAAACGCCTCGTTCGTCTCGATCTCGAAGTTCTCTTCCTCCGGCGTCAGGATCCGTTGCTTGCGCTGTCCCGGATAGCAAATACAGCACCCGCGTCCTAAGTACCGCGCCCACATCGAAAAAGACGAGCCCGAGGCGATCAACAGCGGGAAACGGCTCAGCGCCACAATATCGGCGATACTCGTGCCAAAGCTCTTTCGCCGGACGCCAGGAAGGCGAAGTAGCGGGGCGAGCTCCGCATCCGTTCCGTCCGAAAACACCTGCGCCGGAATTTCACGCCCCACACAGTCGCGGATCTGCTCGAGCATTTTCCCGTACCATTCGATCGGCAGCGCGCTGTCATGACGCCCTCTTCGCACCTCCTCCTCCGAAACACGGGCAAAATCCCCCAGCCGCACGTGAATGCCGACAGCTCCGCTTACCTCCTCCGAAAACGGACGCCGGTTTTTCTCCCGCAGACGCTCTGTCAGCTGCTCCCGCACGTACGCATAGTCGTATAATATCTCTTCAAAGCAGCCGTCAAACCCCGTAAATTCCACAATGGTTTCATCCTGCAGCGAGATGCTCTCCTTCTCCGATTCCGAAATTCGTCCCAAACGCCATAATTTCCATAGCTTCGCCGCTCCCGCGATATCCGACGGCGCGCTCTCAAATAAATCGCCGTAAAATCGTTTATCCTTTTCCCGGCGCAGAATCGGCCCCAGCTTGATGCTCGGCCAGGTCGGCCAGATCATCCGGCAGCCGGAATCACGCGCAAACACGGCGGCCCGTGCCCAGGGAAACAAAATATTCCCAAGCCCCGCCCCGCCTAAGCGTACCACTCCCAAGTCGTGCTCCGACAGCTTTGGATAGACATAATTCATACGGTGCCTCCCCTCATCTGGCAAAAATCGTCTGATACGGCCACACGCCCACCGACGACCAATTCGGTACAATAAAGAAAAACAGCAAGATTCCCCATATCACCACATAATACAAAATCCGCAGCAGGCGACTGTCCTCGCAGGCAATCACCTCCGGAACAATCAGACTGTAGAGCCCGATGAAATACAGCTGCAGCCGCCCCCACATGGGAATCCAGTAAAAAAAGGCATACATCCCTAACAGCAAGATCGACATATTGAGATATACAATATTTCCCCGGTCCTTTTCCAGCAGCTTTTGCTCATACAACAGGCACAGCGCCACATAAATCAGGCACAAAATCGTCTGCACCGGCGAAAATTCCTCGTAGAGATACGCTTCCGAGGCCGTTACCGCGCTCGGGTAAATACGCAGCAGCAGCGCAATCACCTGCTCCTTCAAAAAAATCCCCAGAGACGCCAGCGCGAAAAAGACAAAATACAGCGCGTGCGGATAACGAAACCGCACCAGAACCATCACGGGCAGTACCAAAAGGGCCGTGCGGTGAAAAAGCGCCGCAAAGAGGACCAGCCCGTAACAGCGGAGCCATTTTCGCTCCTTCGCATAGGCGAACGCCAACAGCACCACCGCGCAGGCCATCCCCTGGCGTACCAGGTTAAAGCTCTGATAATACAATGTCGTAAATACCAGATACAGGCTAAACGGCACAAACCGGGACTCCTTAATAAGCGCCCAGGTACAGAAAAAGCTCACAAACGCATTGGCCAGAAAAATGATCCACTGCGGTTCTTCGGTAAACAGGGAAAGCAGACGGTTCATCCATACAAAACCCCGTTCCGTCCCGTTGTAGCGCACATCCTCCCAGTCCTCGCAGATATCCAAAAAAATCTGGTAGTAGGATTCAAAATCCGTCCCCACATAGTAGCGCAGGCCTCCAAACAGGGCCAGCACCAAAAATATTCCTACCCAAAAGACCGCGGCCGCCGACAGCGTAAAGGTCCGGTACTTGCCCAGGAAATACCCGCTCCAGTTTTTCCAGCGCGCCGTCTGCACGCCGTATCCTAACAGAACCAATACGGCAATGGCTAACAAATAACTTCCCATATCCTTATCCTCAACGGCCGCGCCCGGCCATCCGGCTCAATCGCTTCCCATAGCGCTTCAGCTGGTGTAAAAGGTGCGCCGGCAGATATCTGGGCGGTGTCGAAAGCAGGATAAAATTCAGCCGATAAAACGGATTCAGCCCCGAACGCTTGCTAAACAGCTTCTTCCAGGTCAAACCGCTGTAGCTGTTATGCCCCGTCGCCTCCTCGTCAAACCGGTACGCCAGTTCTTCAAAACATTCCAGGCGAAAGCCTTTGCGATAAGCACGGATCGTAAACTCAAAATCCGAAAAATACTGCGGCAGCAAAAAGGGGTGGAAGCCCCCGATTTTTTTCCACTGCCCCACCGTCAAAAACAGGTTCCGCGACGAGGCGCAGTTGCCTTCGCTCCCCGGCGGCAGCAGCCGCCCGGTCCCGTCCGCAAACGAATGCCAGAACAAACCGTCCAGCAGCTCCCCGCTTTTCGCCCCGTATCCCGGGCTCACGACCAGACGCTCCCCAGTCAAAAGAGCGGCCCCCGCCGCCACATGCCCGGCCGGCAGCACCGTATCGTCGTTGGAAATCATCACCGCGTCCTCGTCGGCGGCATGCTCCCGCAGCCAATCAAACGCCTTCTGCAGCCCGCCTGCCCACCATAGATTGCCGTTTCCGTATAAAACGGTGCTTGTCGGCATCTTTCTTCGCACCATCTGATCCGTACCGTCGGTCGAGCCGTCGTCCACCAGGATCAGATGGACTTCGCAGTCCTGCCGGCATAGGCTCTCCACAAATTTCTCGGTAATCGGATAGCGGTTATGAACCGTTGTCACTACATGGATCATAAGATCTTTTCAATAACCTCCCGGTGGCTTTCTACAATACGTTCCAGCGTCTGCTCCCTCATCTCACGGCGGTTGCGCTCCCCCATTCGCTGCCGCAGTTCATCATCCCCCAGAAGGCGGCCGATCGCCGCCGCCAGCGCTTCGCTGTCTCCCACCGGTACAATCAAGCCGCCTGCGCCGTCCCCTAAAAGCTCCATGGCCGCGATACAGCGGTCGGTCGATACGACCGGCAGCCCGCAGGCCATCGCCTCGTTGATCACCAGCCCCCATATATCCTCGCGCGTCGGCAATACAAACAGATCTGCCTTCTGGTAATAGCGGTACAAATCCTCTTTTTTCATAAAATCAAGGACTTCCACATTCTTAAAACCGTTCTCTCGGATCGTTTCCAGATATTCTCCCCGCAGATCGCCCCCGCCTACGATTGTAAGCTGCGCCTGCGCATCCAGGCTTTTCCAGGCTTTCAGCAGCACGTCAAAGCCCTTCCGATGGATGAACTGCCCGATTGTCAGCACCTGCAGACGTGAGGAGCCGGCTTCCGGGGCCCTCTGCCTCTCATCGCTGAGCTCACCCAGCGTTTCCACGTCCGCCTCGGTCAGCGAAGTGAAGCGGTGCTCGTAAATCCGCTCCGCCTTTGCCCCGTAGTACAGAAAATACTCCCGCGCAAAGCGCCCGCTGGAAAAGCAGGCGGCCGCGTGCGAAACATAGTATCGCTTTAACAAATCCTTCAGCCAATGGCGTCCGATAAACGCGCCGTCGCAGTTTACGCAGTAGGGCACTCCCGCGCGCATCGCCCGGCGCATCGCCCGACGGGCGTTCGGATTGAGATAATCGTAGGCAAGCACCAGGTCATAGGCTGCCATCTTGTGCAGGCAGTCCGCAAACCGGTCGGCCGCCTCCCCCGAGCTAAGCACGTAAAAATCGCGGCCCTTTACAAACCAGTCCGCGTTCCGGTTCTGATCCTTATCAAATTCAAAAAATACATCCAGCTGATAATACGCGGCCAGCCCCTCAAACACCGCCACGCGGTAGGGGGCCGGAAAACTGGAAACAACCAGGATCTTTTTCATTTCTTTGTCTCCATATATGCCAGAAACGCGGCCGGGTCGGTCATATAAGCGGCAAACTCCTCAATCTCGCTCTCTTCCTTTTCCCACCAGCGGCTTTCCTGAAGCTTTCTGGCGGTATCCTCGTCAAATCGGCTGCGGATGCGCCGGGCCGGATTCCCCGCCCAAACCTCATAAGGCCCGATATCCTTCGTCACTACCGACCCCATTCCCACGACCGCGCCGTCGCCGATCGTTATGCCGGGCCGAATTAACACCCGCGTTCCGATCCATACGTCGTTGCCGATCACCGTCTTTTGAAATATTTCAAATTCATGGCGCGCAAAATTCTTTTTAAACAGGTTTTCCCACTTATGAAACACCGACGACGTTGAGACCCACTCCATCGGATGGGGCGTCCCGCCGATATAACAGTCCCCCGCGATCGATGTAAAGGCTCCGATCTGCGCGTCCGTCACAAAGCAATTGCGGCCCAGATAGGAATAACGGCCGATCCGGCTCCGATAAAACTTAGTCCCGCTGCAGATCGCGGCGTTCTTATCCACCTGCGCTTCCTGCAGGACGGCAAACAGGGCCACTTTCGAAAACAAACGCCCCGGCAGGCTTAGTATATTTTTCAGCAATACTAAAAATCTTCGCATTGTTTCTCCTTCAGGCCTTCAAATCCTCAAACACTTCCGGGCAGCTGCCCCGCTTCTGTGCCTCAAAAATCTTTGCGTCCACCAGGAAGCGGTACCAATACCCCTGCAGGAAGTGGAACATCAGTCCCTCCTTGCCGTCCAAAAATCCTCCCCGCAGTATATAGCGGTAGAGAAAGTACCAGTGCGCCCGCCGCATCAGGGGCGTCCGGTAATAGACCATATTCTTCAGCCAGCGCCTTCTTTCGGCCTGGCCGCCGAACAGCCGCGGCTTGACCGCCCATTCTTCCTTCTGCCTTCCCATATGGTCAGCCATCTCGCGGTCGGAATACCAATTGTGCTTCTGGATCCACCAGGATAATTCCTTATTATTATTGTCAATAAAATCCCTGGCAAACGTCGTTTCTTCCCCCTCGGTAAGGACCATATGCTCATCCATCAAACGCTGCTCGCACACCGCTTTTCCAAAGCGGAACAATCGCAGCTCCAGCGTCGGATAGACGCCGCCGTGGCGGATCCAGCGCCCCATAAAATAGACCCGGCGGCGCAGCCAGATTCCGCTGATCTTCTCCGGTAAGGCCGGCAGCTTCGCGACGATCTCCTGTACCAGCTCCGCCGTCAATTCCTCGTCGGCATCCATGCGCAGCACCCATTTGGTGTCGATTCCCGTATTCTCCAGACCCCAGTTCAGCTGTGCGGCATGGTTCGTAAAGGGATGTTCAAACACCTCGGCCCCCAGCTTTCTTGCAAGCGCGGCCGTCTGATCCGTGCTGCCGCTGTCCACGACCACGATCCTCTTAGCTATTCCCCGCAGGGAACGCAGGCATTTTCCGAGGTTCTTCTCCTCATTTTTTGTCATCACGATGACCGTCAGATCCAGCATACTCTCTCCTTTTTCTCAGAACCTTGGCAGCGCGGCCGATCCGGGCCGGTTTATGACAGCAGCCACTTTCCGATCTCCATACCAAAAGCTTCCAGCGCATACAGACGGCTGTAGCCGTTCTCCCGATAAATCCGGTACTTGATCCGCATACGCGAAAGCGCCGCTCCCAGGTTCTTTCTGTTGCTGCGTCCGCCAAGCCGGTAATTCGCCAGCACTTTATTCACGATCACAACTTTATGGCCGTTTTTGCGGATCTTTAAAAGTACGTCCAGATCGTCGTAGACCGACCGGCACGGGTAATGGTACCGATCATACAGCTCCCGGCGGATGAATGTCGTCGGATGGTTCCAATCGCGGGTCGTGATATAGCCCTGGCGCAGCCTGGCCCGCTTGACGCCCCGTACCTTCTCATTCTGGATCATATTGAGATCGGCATACATCATATCAAAGGGAGTCTCTCTATATTTTGCCAGCACCGTCTCTACGGCGATCGGTTCGTACCAGTCGTCGCTGTTAATCAGGCCGACCAGCGTCCCGGTGGTCATCGCGATCCCTTTATTCATCGCGTCATACAGCCCCCGATCCGGCTCGCAGACCACCCGGTAGTCCACGCCTTTGGCCGCGAAAGCTGCCTCATACTCCTTAGCAATCGCTGCGCTGCCGTCTCCTGAGCAGCCGTCAATCACAAAATATTCTTTACAGGGCACGGTCTGTCCCAGCACCGATTCAATCGTCTGCCGGATCGTCGCCGCACTGTTGTAAGAAATCGTCACTACGCTCACAGAATTCTCAAATGCCATCGCTTCGCCCCTTGCCCGCTACTTGGCGTCATGCATCTTCTCAGACGCTTCCGCCGTAAAGCCCTCGGTGCTCTCCTTCATAAACATAATCTTCACCGTCATCAAAATCAGCTTGATATCCAGCAAAAGCGAATAATTCTCAATGTACATCAGATCCAGCTTCAGCTTATCATATGCCGTCGTATTGTACTTCCCGTAAATCTGCGCGTACCCTGTCAGGCCGCCTTTGACCTTCAGACGATAAGCAAACTCCGGAATTTCTTCCGTGTACTTGTCCACATGCTCCACCCGCTCCGGCCGCGGGCCCACGACGCTCATATCGCCGCGGAAAATATCAAACAGCTGCGGCAGTTCATCGATCCGCGCCGCGCGGATCACGCGGCCGACCGGGGTAATCCGCGGATCCCGCTCGGTCGCCGGGATCGCGTATCCCGCCTTCTCCGCATCGGTAACCATGCTGCGGAACTTCGTAATCATAAATACCTTGCCGCCGCAGGTCGCCCGCGCCTGCCTGAAAAAGACCGGGCCGCCGTCATACAGCTTGATCGCTGCCGCCACCGCCAGCATAATCGGCGAGGTAACGAGAATTCCCAACCCGGAAATGACCAGATCCATCACACGCTTGGCCAGCTTCTGTTCAATCGAAAGTCCCGTATTGCGCGACAAAAGCAGCGGCGTATCAAAGAAATGCAGAGCCTCCGCGCTCTTTAACAGGATATCCGTAAGATTCGGCGCCACATACACCCGGATCGAACGCACATAGCAGTACTTCATAATCTGGTTGCGCAAAGGCGTATCCACATCGATCAAAACGACCCCCTGACTCTCCTCAATCCGCGTACAGAGCGTCTCATAGGGTTCGCTCTGGTGAAGCATGCATGTCACTTCATACTTTTCAGCCATACCGTTCATCTTCTGCCGTAAGCGCAGGGCCGGCTCTTCGTACTCACCGTACACCATGAGCAGTTTTCGCGGCGGGAAATTTGCGTCGTAGATATGCGTCAAGAGGTGCGCCAAAAGAGCGGTAGCCAGCAGCTGCAGGACAAACAAAAGCGCCATCGGCCACGCTACTATAATCCTGCGGGCCAGCAAATCAATAATGATATACATCAAAAGATCCGTCACAAACAATGTGATCCCCTGTGACAAAATCAGGCTCCCCGCCTTCTGATAACCGATCTTAAAGCCGCCGTATACATTGCCAAACGTAAACAACAGCACCACGTAAATTCCGATCACCAGCCAGTTGCCGCGCAGGGCAAAGGTCTGCGTAATCCGGTTCGGATCATTATAGTACCGCATCCACAAGACGGCAAACGGGATGCTCTGCATGACCAATGCCGCCAGGGACGCCGCAAAACGATAAATTCTTTTGTAACGGTTGCTCCTCATGGTATTCATCCATTCATCCTTCTGTCACCACATAGCCAAGAATCGGGATCTTTCGGTTCTCCATATCCTCCGCCAGTGTCTCGACCTGATTTACGCGGTCCTGATTCAGACAGATCAACAGCACCGCCCCCGCGGCCGGCGTCTCTTTGCACAAGACCTCCAGCCGGTCCCGGCTCCAGACACAGGCCCGGACACGCTCCCGATTCTCCGGCAGAACGCCTGCCGCCGCCTGGTTTACGGCTTTTTCATTGGAAAACGTCACATACAAGATACCGCCGGATGACGGCAGGTGGCAGCCAATGACCGCGTTGATGGCGGCCCATTCTTTCCCGGGATCTTTTACGCGCCGCTTCACCTCGCCTAAACAGGGATATTCACAGACCTGCGCCGCCTCCTGCCTCGTGCGCAGCTTCGTATCAAAAATCAGCAGTACAAATAAAAAGGCGGCTCCGCACAGAAATCCCGCGCAAATCACCATCAGCTTTTTCCAACCCAAAAAACTGCCGAAAGTCAATCCGACCGCGCGCGACGCCCCCGGCGGATACACGGTCACCGCCCCGGACGCCTGGACCAGGCACGGGTAAACCTGCGTATGGTTCACAATCTGTCCCTCGCTCCCCATATGTTCCTCGGCCCACTCCAAAAGAGCCTCGGTCAATGTCGTCGAAATCTGCCGCGTCCTTTCTTCTCCTTCCGAAATCACCGTAATGGGAAAACAGCTTCCCTTCCAGGCCATCGAAAGCTTGTCTGTTTGGCCGTCAAATTCCTCCATCCCTTTCGCTGCCAGCGCCTCGTTCACCCGCCCGATCATCTGCTGGCTGTCTAACAGCGTCAAAAGCGTCGTCGCTTCCGGTTCCGTCTCGATCGGATAGTAAATCATCGAATCCGCCTGATATGTGTCGCGCAGCGCCGCCGCCGCATTGGCCCGGTACTCCCGCCAGGTGTCAAGAACGACTGCCGCAACGGCCACGGCTGCGGTCAGTACACAGACCCACCAGTACTTCTTAATATGGATCCATATCTTCTCCGCGCTGATCGGTGTTTCTTCTCTCATAAAATCCCTTTCCTCTGCTTGCCCGTGCTCTCAGGACATACCGGGATACCTTTACGGTATTCCCTTTATTTCTCCGGCTATTCTAGCACACTTTCCCCGGTTTGACTATCGCTTTCTTCATTTTCGCCCAATTTCACGATCACATACTCCTGCGTTTCACGGATGCTGCCCGGCCGCGGCCACACCGGCATCGCCCGCGCATACGCCTCCGCGTCCTCGTACATCCACTCCTGTGCGCCAAGCAGGTGATATCCGTGCCACTTAAAAAACGCGATCAGTTCCGTGCCCCGGCCTTCAAAGGCTTCCAGTCCCCAGTCAAATACATTGTACCATACAAGATTCTGCACCGTGCTGTAGGAATTCTCGCTGTCGCTGCCCATCTTATCACGGATCCGCGAAATCCACTCATAGCGCAGGCTGTCCTCGTCCAAATACGCATACGTTTCTACCGTGCCATACTCTTCGATCGTTCCGATGAAAACGACCGGTTTTTCCAGCGTCGCCTCTTTTTTCAGATCGTAGGCCAGCTGTCGGCAGGTTGTCACATCCTCTTCATATTTCAAATAATCCACGTAAAACGTCTTATTTAATTCAAACGCCTGGTTATAGACCAGCACCACGCCGCCGAACAAAGCGATCCGGTACAGCCATTTTCCCTTTTTCCAGGCCAAAAACACCAGGCACATCGCCACTGCCCCCACAAAGATCGGCAGCGACTGCATGCTGCGATAGGGAATTACGGTCCCCTGCAGGATAGAAAGGCTCCAGGGGATCACCAGGATCAGCAGGCCATGTAAAAACAAAAGTCCCCTTTTTTGCTTCGCCGCGCTCACACAGCTCAGCGCAAAAAACACGGCCGCCGCCAGCAGATAAACGGCTACGCCCAAATTCGCCAGGCCATTGACAAAATAATAGCGGCCAAACAGGCTCACCATCCCCTTTAGATGTCCCAGCACATCCGGGCCAAGAATCCATTTCATGGCCTCTGTCAGCGAAAACATATTGGCCTCCCGCCCAAGCAGCAGACAAAGCAGGTTTGCCAGCAGACTGCGAAAGACCATCCCCGCCATCAGCGGAATCAAAAGCAGCAGCATTTCCTTCACATACACGGAAAATTTCGTTTTCTCTGCTTCCGCGTACAGCCGCACCAGCATGACCAGGGCTATGCACATCAGATACGTCATCGCCGCCGACTCATAGCAGGAAAGCGCCGCGCCCATAAACAGGCTCGCGCAGATATATCTGCCGGGTCCGTCTCCCAAAAACATCGCCCAGACCGCCAGCGCCGTCAGCGTATACGCCAGGCCAATGCCATTGTGAAGATAATAGACAAATACCTCGCCGATCAACGGAAACGACACCATCGCACAGCAAAACACCGCCAGCGCAGCTGCCGGAATCCGGTTTTGCGAGAGCCTGCGAAAAAGCGCCGCCAGGAAAACGGCCGCCAGCACCAGAAACAGTACGCCCAAAAAATCGACAACAAACGGCGTAAATTCCGCCACATGGAAAACCTTGTTCAGCAAAAACAGCGTCGAACGCCCCTGGGTCGGCGCGAAGCCGTCGGCAAAGTAGCGCTGGACGCAGGTGTCGTCCACCCCCATAGAAGGGTGTGTCCACAGATAAAAATAACTGAGCGCCGTCGTAAACAACACGCTGAAGGTAAACCCCTTTTTGGCTGTCAGCCCCCGAACCTCTTCCCACAGTTTAGTCGCCCAATTCATGGCCGTTCGCACCTCCTGTCTATCCCTCGCGCCGCTTGATAATCCGGGCCGGGTTGCCCGCGATCGTGCATCCGGCCTCAAAAACACCGTGTACCACGCTGCCGGCGCCGATAACGCAGTCGTCCCCGATTACCGTCCCTTTTAGGATGATCGTATTGCAGCCGACAAACACATTCTTTCCAATCGTCACCGGACGTGTCACCAGGTTGTCAAATACATCGTTTTTGCGTTCCTCGGTATCCAGCGAATGGAAATCATTGTCAAAAATCTTACAGTTGGCGCCGATGATCGAATAGTCGCCAATCTCAATTCGCTCTCTGGCATAGATCGTGGTCCCGGAAATCCCCACATGGTTTCCCAGGACAATCTCCCCGGTTCCCCGTGCCACCAGAATCGTCCGCTGGTACAGTCCGATTAGATTGGAGAAAAAATTGCTGTTGATCTTGCAGTTGTCCCCGATCGTAATCTTTGCCTGCGGAAAGCGAAAAATCATCGGCCAGCCTCCCAGCACCAGGTTCTTTCCATACCGCACCCGGTCGCATTTCAGCCATATCCGGGGCAATACACTATTGATCCGCGCCATCCGTTTTGTCTCCTTTCATTAGCTTGTCCGTATTCTCAGGACATAATGGTACACCCTGGTGGTGTTTCATTAGCTTGTCCGTGTTTCCATCGCTTTCCGGCGGTTCAAAACCAATCCACTCTCCGACGACCACCCGCGGTTTGCGCATCGTCCGCGTATTGATGCTCAGCACATATTCCCCCAGCACCCCGATAAAAAACAGCTGCAGCGAACCGATCAAAAATACCCCCACCATGATCGAGGCCAGCCCTGCCGGATACGTGGACCAAAACAAAAGCTTACGGATCAGGACGTACATCCCGTAAATCGCGCTCACAACGCCCAGCCCAGCCCCGCAAAACGTAGCGCAGCGCATCAGCTTCTTCGTTGAAGAAGTAATCCCTTCCATCGCAAAATCATAATTCCGGTAAAAATTAAAATTTGATCTTCCCCGGGCCGATTTCCTATGTTCATAGGGGACTACTCCATACTCCCCCGCATACTCCGCCACGACCGCCTTTAAATACGGCTGCGGATCCTCAATCTGTCTTAAAACCTCGATAAAGCTCTTATCATACAGCCCAAACCCGTTAAACTGACGGATCTGTTTTTTGTCCGACAAAAGATTAACCACCGCATAGTAAAGCTTGCGCATCCAGGACATAAACCGGTTCTCCGCGCTCTTCGTTTTCTGTCCGATCACGACGCGGTACTTCCCTGTCTCCCATTTCTTTATAAATTCCGGCAAAAGCTCCGGAGGATCCTGCAAATCGCCAAAGACCAGAAACACCGCGTCCCCCTCCGCCCGCTGCAGCGAAGCAAACACATTGCGCGAAAGGCCGAAATTCCCCGCGTTCAGAACCGCTTTCACATGCGGATCCTCCTGGCAGAGTCCACGCAGGATCGCGCGCGTCCCATCCCGGGAATCGTCGTCGGCAAAGACAATCTCATAGTCATATTCCGTAAGCTGCGTAGCAAAGACGCTTGTCAGTTTCTCATACAGCATCCGCACGCTCAATTCTTCATAATAACATGGCGCCACCACGCTAATCTTTTTCATTCGGCTCTCCCCTATCGTTTAAAGCTGAATACAAATACCGCCAGGCAAGCTGCAATCCAGCCGTGCAAAACTAAAATTCGCATACGGATATGCCATATTTCAAGAAAACTCTCTTCTTCCTCTCCTCGAGCCAGCCGCCATCCAGCACACAAAAAGATTCCCCCGACAGCAGCCGCCATCCCCGCGCCAAAGGCCGGAAGAAGGATGTCTACGGAAAGCAGTCGCAAAGCCTCTGCCACAGGCAGCACTCCACCCGCACGTACCAAACTCTCATATAACGGCTTCAAAACCAAGTATGAAAACGTCCGCTCTCCTCCATACACCCATTCAAACTGAAATACAAACACCGCTGTCATGCATACATTTAAAACAAGATCCAAGAGCAGCGTTACATGGCAGTCCCGCCCGCACATAAGCACAACCAGCACGAGAAATGGCGTAAGATACACGCTCCAATACGGGTAAATCTCTACAAACAGGCAAAACACCGCCCAAATACCCGCTAATACCAGGATCGCCACCCGGTTATTTTGTACCGCGCTCTCTCCATCTTTTCGCCAATACGCAAAAATATAAATTCCGATCACTCCCACTGCAAACAGTGACATATCCACATTGTCAATATGGATCGATACCCGCAAAAGCATCGGCAACATCGTCGTTAAGAAGCTCCCACAGCTGGCCCGATATCCCGCGCTGAGTGAGTAAATTCCCTTCAGAAGAAACATCGGCAGCACGGCCAGTGCCAAGTACAGAAGAATTCTACGAATCCGTTTCTCCCGCAACAGCACAAGCACCGCCAGTGGCAGCAAAGCAAATGGCTTCATAGTCGCCGCCACGGCAAAGTAAATAAGAAATTTCTTCCATTCTCCCTTCATCCAGAAAAAGACGCCGCACAGGATAAAAAACAGGGGGATGATATCATACTGCGCCGCTACCATCACCGGAAAAAACAGCGTTGCCGAAGTCAAAAACACCAGCGAAGCGTATGCACGAACGGTTTTTGTATACCCAAGCTCCTTAGCAATCTGCCAAAACAGGCGCAGGCAAGCCGCCACAGACACGGCCAGCAACAGCTTAAACCACAGAAGGCTTCCCACCGACATCGGGTCAAGGCCCGCCACATTGCGCAGAATCCACACCGGCAGTCCCCATATCGCAAACACCGCATAGATCCCGATGTCATAGACCGCCCCCTCCGGCGCTACGCCGGAAGCCAGCGCATTGTCATAAAAGCTCAAAAGCCTTCCGTCAAACAGCGAGTCCCAAAGCGTCAGCGAAAAGCGCGACGTAATCGTGATATCCGAATAGTACATCGTCAGAAAACAGAATCCCGCAGCCAGTGTAAGCAGCAAAAGATCCGCCCGCGATATTTCATGCCAGGCAAAGAACGAAAGCTCCTTTCCAAAAAAACGCTTTTCCTTTTGTCCGATTCGATCCATCCGACCATTCCCCCTTTTTCGTAATCCCGTCCGCGTAACGGCGCGCCGCCTACGAAGCCGGTGGAAATTCCTCCCAACAATTATAATACCGATATACCCGGTAGTTCCCGGACTGCCCGACCTCGATGCAGCGGTTTGCCAGCAGCATTTCATGCATCGCTTCCTCATACGTGCAGACTACGTATTCCGCCTCCACCAAATCCAGCGACGTCTGCAAATCATACCCGTTCACCAGATCAAAACGCTTATCCTCGATCAGCCACATCACATTGACCCTGCATTTGACCCAATACGCGTCCGGATATTCCTCTACGTGCAGTTCGTATTCCCGCAGTTTGTTCATCTCGCCATAACTCAGCACCAGTCGAAGCGACGGATCGTACTGATTCATCAGCACCGACAGGTCAAATTCCGTGACGACCACCGGCTGCTCATTTTCCGAATGTGCGTGGATAATTTCGCTGATTTCCACCACCTCATTCGGTACTTTATAAAGATTCTCAGCTGTCTCAAGCCCTTTAGCCAAAATCGACTTGCCCGGAAAGGCCAGACATCCCATACAGGCCAGGCATATAAGAGCCCTTACCCATGCTTTTTTGCCTCTCTCAACTAAAAATGCAGCCAGCCAGGCAATGCACACCGTGATCGGCAAAAGCCAGATCAAGCGGTAATACTCATCCTCCATTCCCAGCTTCCCCACAACCGGCGTCACCAAAAGCGGGTTAAACACAATCAGACACAGCCCGAGCAGGTACTTCAAAAAGTCTTTCTTCCATCCGGCCTTCACCGCCAAAGCAAAGGCGGCCACCGCCAGAAAGAAGAAGAAAAAGAACACGCCTTCCCCCTGGAAGCGCCGGAAATTTTCGAGGACAAATCCCAGTCCCCAGTCCGCTACCGAAATATCCATCCGTTTCTCCTATCCCCGCACCGGAATTACCAGAAGCCCCAGGCGGTTCAGCAGATATCCAAACAGCATCGCGACTGCCGGCGCCATGCAGAGCCCGCACCAAAAAAGCTCCCGAAACCTCTTCGAAGCGATCAGGCGCACAAGCGCAAACACGCCGATACTCATAATTACCAAAAACCAGGCCGAGGACGAAATTGCCGCCGCCCCCCAAGCCGTCACAAACAGCGCCCGCCACGCATACGCCTCCTCCTTCCGGCTCAGCTGCAAAAACCAGTAGAGCAGAAACATAGAGGTAATCGCTCCCGTGACCGCCTTGCCCTCATAGGTCCGCAGAAGAACAAAACTTGAAGCCGTGTACGCCGTATACGTACATACATTGACTAACAGGGAAAATCCCATAAACAGCGCCACCGCCCGGTCGTTCTTTCCAAACAGGAAGCGCCCAAAGCGATGATACAGCAGATTGAGCACGATTGTCACTACAATGACCATGACCGTTTTTGTCTCAATCAGCGGGTGCAGCCCCAGCAGGCGGCAGACGACCGCGTCATGCATGTGATAGGTTGCCAGGCAATGCCTGAGGTCAAACGCACTCAGCAGCTCCCCCGTCAGCGGATCGATGGTCCCGATTGAATCCGTGTAGACGGAAAAGGATACATTGCCCACATAGTAAGTCGCATCCCAATAACTCGAATAGATCGCCGAGACCAGCGCGACATGCACAAGCGCTATCAAAACCGGAGCCAGCCGCCAAAAACGCAGCCGTTCCTTCCACACGCCGGTCGGTATGCCTGCTCCCAGCACCCGCAGCTGTCCGCCCGCCTTTTTACGCCGGATATAAAACGAACCGGCGCAGGCCGCCACGACAAGGACGCCCCATAGAGCGGCCAGCTCCGACAGCCGTCTCTGCGCAAACATCATTGGCAGCGTCACGACCTGGAACAGCGCATAATAGAGGAAAAAGCCAATGACAATCCTTTCCTGCGCCGTCCTTGCCGTTTTTGAAAAAAGGCAGACAAATGCACTGCCAAAGTTCCAAAACAGGAACAGATGCAGCACCGCCGCCACTCCTGCTTTTATCAGATCGAACCACATCCTGCCTAAAAATCCTCCCTGATTTTCTCCCACAGCGCTTCCATGCTAAAATGGCCGCGGATATATCCCTGCGTCTTTTCCGAAATCTTTTTAAGCTCCGCCGCATCCTGATATAACGCGGCCGCTTTCTTGGCAAACGCTTCTGCGGTATCCGCCACGGCGACGACCGACCGCACATCCGGAATCCCTTCCGCTCCGATCGATGTCGTAACCATCGGGATCCCGTTGTAGATCGCCTCAATCACCTTGCCCTTGACCCCCGCGCCGAAGCGCAGCGGACAGACCACCAGGCGGCAAGTATCGTACAGCGCTTGCAGCTCCGTATCGCTCACAAACCCTTTGACCACAATCGGCCCCGGGTTTCCGGCTCCGTCCGTCCCGTCAAGCGCCGTAATCTCTCCCGGCGCCCGCGAACCGGCGATGTAGAACGGAATCTGTGATGCTTCTTCTCCCAGCAAGGCTTGCATCCGCGGATAGATCTCCTGCGTAAACCACAGTACCGCGTCCACATTCGGCCGGTGCGCAAACCCGCCGATAAACATAAAGCCGCGCCGCTTCGCAAAGTCCTGCGGGATTTCTCCGATTTCCCGGAATCGGTCGTAGCTGTACACCGACACGCTCTTAACCGGGATGGAAGGATCCGCCAGGCGGATCGCCTCCTCCTCCACGGTCGAGGGATAATACACCGCCTCGCAATTATGCATGATGGCGTACTCCGCCTTCTTCCAGTGTTCCGATTCCTCCAGGCGCTTCTTATCTCCTGTCAGCTCATACTCCCTGGCTTCCCTCAGGTAATGAAGGTCATGGCCGTAATAGATGCACTTGATATTCGTATGTTCCCGGATGAATCCGATATATTTCTCCGTGATATGCGGCCGATTCATAAAGGCATAGTCAATGTAGTCTCCGTTGATCTCGATCCACTGAAGAATGCGGCCCTCGCGGAACTCATCCCCGTAGAGCACCTCCACCCCCATCTGCTGCAGCGTACTGGTATACGGCTCTTCCCGGTTAAAATTATCCCCAATGAATTTCACCACATACCCATGTTTCAAAAACATGCGAATAAACGTAAACGTGCTCTTAGAACCCGCGTCTTTGTCATACTGCGGCACATAATGGTCGATCACCAGGATCGTCTTTTTTCCCTGCGAACGCTCCCTGGCCTCAAACAGCGCCGGCGGGTCGCTGTGCTCGGTCTGCAGCGCAAACTCCTCCGCCCACTTTTCACGCAGCTTGACGCTGTTTGCAATCTGATAACGCTTGATGCCGCTCGCGGTATCCGTCCCGTTGCTGATCCCCTCATAATGGACGACGACCGACCGCGGCTGGTACGCCACCCGGTATCCCGCGTCCCGCACCGCAAAGGCCAGATCCGCGTCCTCACAATACGCCGGCGCGAACCGCTCGTCAAAACCGCCCAATTGCTTCCACAGAGCCGTCGGCAGCAAAATCGCCGCCCCTGAAATATAGTCCACATCCTTCACATAATTATACGCCGCCTTCTCCGGATCATCCAGGCGGCCGTAATTCCAGCCCGTGCCGTCGCTCCAAAGGATCCCGCCGGCCTCCTGAAGGCGTCCGTCCGGATATACCAGCTTGGAACCCACAAGACCGATCGAAGCATCCGACTCAATCAATTCCACCAGGCTTGAAAGCCAGCCCGGCCGCACCTGCGTATCGTTATTTAAAAACAGCAGATACGTTCCCCGCGCCTGCGCCGCCGCCAGATTGCAATTTTTCAAAAATCCCATATTCTCCGGCGTGCGGCTGATGCGGATCCCGCTCACTTTCTGCGAGAGCTTCGTCGTATCATCGGTGGACTGGTCGTCCGCCACAATCACCTCGTACGCCATCTCCTGCGTGTTGGCAAGGATCGACTCCAGGCAATGATACGTGTATTCCACCTGATTGTAGGCCGGAATCACAATCGATACCAGCGGTTTCGATACCGCCGCAAATGAAAGCGGCTTCTTTTTCTTTAGGCTGCCGCTTCCTGGCTCGGCCGGCGCTACGCCGACGGTCTGTGCGCCGCCTTTTAGCTCGTTCCCGGCCTTGTCCGTCTCACAGGCCGGCGCCTTGTCCTTCCCGGCCAGTCGTTTACCGGCCTTGTAAACTGCCTTTACCGCCTTATATACCGGCTTAGTTCCCAGCTTCTTCGCGATGTTCTTCAGCCGGCTGTATTTGTCAATGATCTCCTGCTGTCCGGCAATCAAGCCATTCAGGTTCTGGATATGGTTCTCCTTCAGCCGCACCGCCGTATGCAGCGACTCAATCTGCGTGTTGTAATCGTAGATCGTCTTTTCAAAGCCCCGCGCCTTTTTGGCATACCGATCTACGTATCGGCAGCAGCCGCCTTCCCCATGGACATACTCCTGGAACGCTTTTTCCATGCGGGCAAACCGGATCGACTGCACACGGCTGATCCCCGAGCGTTCCAGAAGGCCGACCGCGTCCATCCGCCCCTCCAGCAGCCCCGCATGGTGACGATAAAAATATAATAAAATCCGATAGCGCACAAAATCGACCGGAATCGGAAAGTCAAATACCCACTCATAGTCTAAGCAGATCCACTTCCCGTCCTTCACCATCACGTTCTCAAACAGCATATCGACGTTACTCACCGCAAACGCCGGTCCCTCCGCTATCTTCACCGGACCAAAAACGTCGGTAAAGCGTTCCGTCTTTACAAACGGCGCACAGCCGTCCTCCCGCACCGTCAAGAGACGCGCAAGCGCCTCATTCAAAACCGCTACCGCATCCTCGCCGGAACGGATCCGTTTTTCCAAAAGCTCATCCAGAGTCGGCGCCTCCACATACGCATAGCGCATCGTCTCTTGATAAAACTCCGGTTTTAGAAACGACACATTCTCATAATAACGCTCCATCTTCTGCCAGCTGTCCGAAAAACGCAGAATATGCGCTGTTCCCTCCGGCCGCAGCGCCGATTTCTCCGCGAAGCGCTTCCCGTCCTCCTCACAAATCTCCGTACGGATCTGGAACGGCGCACGGCGCATTTTATTATACTTTACATACAGTACCCGCTTCATGCTTCCTCCCCGTCCGGCGTGCTCACAATCAGAAACGAATTGGCAAAATAGGGAAACTGCCCGTCCGCCGCCAGCTTCTCATACGTCGCAGCTTCATCAAACATCACATACCGATCCCTGTCATAGCTCACCGTGATATCGCTAAACATCCCCTTTTTCGGAAGAAAGGCATCCGAATATACCGCCGTCGGCAGCTTATAGTCCGGCATCGGATAATAAAACTCATTCGTTCCAAACCCGGCTTCGCACAAAAGTCGCGTAATCTCCGGTTTGGAGAATGTGCGCACGCCCTTCACTCCCGCATAATCCCCGATCCCGTCAAAAAAGCGGCCCGTATGATCCTCCGCCGCCCCGGCCCAATACTTGAGCCCGAACTGGTTCTCGATCGCCACAATCAGCTTGCCGCCCGGCTTTAAAAATTGTCTGACCCGGTTCAGCATCGCGCTATACGGCTCTCCCTGGCTGATATAATAGCCGGCGTACTCCAGCACACCGATCAAGGTCACATAATCAAACCGTTCCTCCAGTACCAGGTCCTCAAAATTGCCGACAAAAATCTCCAGGTTTCCATGGCCGCCGTTTCGCACCGCGTTGATCGTGGAACGCCGCTTCGACAAATCGTTGCACACCACCCGCTTCACACGGCGGCAGAACAAGCCGGTCACCGCCCCGCAGCCGGCCCCGATTTCCAAGAGACTTGCCTGCGGGTCGAAATCATACCACTCCAGCACATTTTCCCGCACATCGGACAGGTGGTACAAAATCGGCCAGTCCTCGTTTTCCTGCAGGATTTCAGAGAGCGGCCGGCCGCTCTCGCACAGCGAAAGCAGACGGTCCTCCACCTCCCCGTCGCTGTACAAATCCTCTCCCTTATAAAATTTCAGATTCAA
>CANSWW010000007.1 GCA_947650845.1 uncultured Lachnospiraceae bacterium | reverse complement strand
GGGAAAACCATGACGTATACTGCGTAACCGGCCAGCGCCGGACATTGCCGCAGCGCGGACAGCGGTATTCGTTGCCTGCTGTCAGCTGCTTCTCGGTCCGCCTGGTTCCAAATAGTATCAACATACCGGCTCCTTATCTATTTGTATGTATCCGTTTTCTTGTTCTGGTATTTATGATAAATATTCTTTCAGGATATCTATAATGATCTGCTCTTCTGCCGGCGACAGCTTGCGACGACGGCGGGGTTCTTCGTCCAGCTTTTGGTCGCGTCCCGCCGCGATCCGATCCAGGCTTTGGCGCAGGTATAAAAGCTGGCTGTCTACTTCGCCCTCCACTGCTCCTTCCGACCGGGAGTCTTTGTCCTGCGTTTCTGCTTTTACAGGCAATTCTGCTTCTGAGGCTTGTCCCGCGGTCCGTTCCAGAGAAAATGCATCGGCCGCGGGAAGCTTGTCCGCCGGTTCGGATTTTGATGTTTGCCCAGAGGAGGACTCTTGTTCTGTTTTTCGCTCTTGCCTGGCCTGTTCTATCTGAGCTTCCCGCCGTCGCTGCGCCCTCTCCGAGCGGGCCAGCGATCCTGCCTGCGTCCGCGAAGTCTGAGACGCAGGCGAGATCTGCAGCGCGGCCAACGACTGAACTGCGCCGCGCAGCTTCCGATAGCGCCTGGACGCCATAAACTGGGAGAACAAACCTCCTGCGATCAGTAGTCCCATCAGTACGAAAACACTTTGTTCTCGTATCACATTTAAAACCATATCCAACATTGTATTCTCCTTTCGGTTTCCATATTCTTCCAATATTGTAAACCGAAAGAGGAATTTTGAACAGTAGGATTCGTCCGACAAAATCTTGTATAATGTGACTTTGCAGCGACTCCGCCATCCTTTGCCGCATCTGCTTACGCCGGCTGCGGCGCCTGAGCCGACGGCTTTACGCCAAACGCTTTACCATCGCCAGCATCAGGTTGACACTGTGCTCTACTGCCTGTTTTTCAAACTCCGGATAATCCATATGGGCGCTGTCGTCCGCCTTATCGGAGATCGCGCGGATAATCAGAAAGGGAATTCGGTTTAGGTACGCTGTATGAGCGATGGCGGCTCCTTCCATTTCCGTGCACAGGCCATGGAATGTCTTTGCCAGCCAGCCCTTCTTTTCTTTATCGGAGATAAACGCGTCGCCTGATACGATCCGGCCTGCAAAGGCACGAATATCCGGATTCACTTCAGCGCAGCATTCCTCCGCCAGAGCGATCATCTCTTTGTCCGCTTCAAATACCGAACAGTCCATCTGCGGAATCACGCCTGGCGCATAGCCAAAGCTGGTCGCGTCCATGTCGTGCTCCAGGGTATCCGAGCTGATTACCACATCGCCGATATCGATTTTTTCTTCCAGGGAGCCTGCAATCCCGGTATTGACAATCCGGTCCACCGAAAAATCATCGATCAAAATCTGTGCGCAGACGGCCGCGTTGACCTTGCCGATTCCGCTGCGTACCACGACTGCTTCACAGCCTGCCAGTATGCCCTTATAAAATTTCATCCCGGCCTTTTCATATACGACCGGCTGTTGCATGGCCTCCTTCAATCGGACCACCTCTGCTTCCATTGCACCTATAATCCCCAGCATTACTTTTCTCCTCTCGTTTGAACTGTTCTTATTATATCAAATATTTGAATTTTGACAAGTATGGCATCTGTTGGGCGACGCTTCTGCGCGCCTGTCTCTTTCTATATTTTCCCAGCGCCCTCGCACACCGCGTCTCTTATAATAACGGCCAAAACAGCAATACTATTGTTATGAAAGTCTCCTCCTTCTCATACACATAAAAAGAAGCAAGTTTTTTTCAAAAACAATAGAACTCTTCCCCAAAATATGCTATGATAACCAGGCATGCATTGTATGCCAAAGAGGAGGAGCTACACTATGACTTATAAAACATTCGGCACCTGCAGCCGTGCCATCCACTTTGAGATTGAGGACGATATCATCCGGTCGGTCGAGTTTGTCGGCGGCTGCGACGGCAATACCACCGGTTTATCCCGGTTGTTGACCGGAATGCCGGTTGACATCGTGATCGAGCGTCTCTCCGGTATTGACTGTAACGGGAGAGGTACATCCTGTCCGGATCAGCTGGCCCGGGCTTTAAAAACATATAAGGAACAAACCGTATGAAAAAGATCATTTTAACCGGCGGCGGTACCGCCGGACACGTCACGCCCAATCTGGCCCTGCTGCCGCTTCTGAAGGAAAAGGGCTACGAAATTCGCTACATCGGCTCCTACAACGGAATCGAAAAATCGCTGGTTGAGCAGGAGGGCATTCCTTATGACGGGATTTCCTCCGGTAAGCTCCGCCGTTATTTTGATGTCAAAAATTTTACGGATCCGTTCCGCGTACTGAAGGGCTTTGGCGAAGCGAAAAAGCTTCTGAAAAAGCATCGCCCGGATATCATTTTTTCCAAGGGCGGCTTTGTCGCCGTCCCGGTCGTCCTGGCTGCCAAAGGACTGCACATCCCGGTTATCATCCACGAGTCGGACATGACTCCCGGACTGGCCAACAAGCTCTGCATCCCGTCCGCCACCCGCGTATGCTGCAACTTTTCCGAAACTCTCAAAAACCTGCCGGCCGAAAAAGCCGTCCATACCGGCTGTCCGATCCGCCACGAGCTTTTAAGCGGCTCTAAGCTGGCCGGTCTAAAGCTTACCGGTTTTGTCGCCGACAAGCCGGTCCTGATGATTATCGGCGGCAGCCTGGGGGCGGTCAAGGTCAACAACGCCGTCCGAGAGGCCCTGCCCGAACTGCTAAAACGCTACCAGGTCGTCCATCTGTGCGGCAAGGACCATCTCGACGAAAGTCTGAACCGGACAAAGGGCTATGTTCAGTATGAATATATGGGGACTCCTTTAAAGGATTTGTTTGCTATGGCCGACATCGTCATCTCAAGGGCCGGCGCCAACGCCATCTGCGAATTGCTGGCTCTCAAAAAGCCCGCGCTTTTGATTCCCCTGGGGCTGAAGGCCAGCCGCGGCGATCAGATTCTTAACGCGGATTCTTATAAAGCCAAGGGCTACAGCATGGTTCTGCCTGAGGAAGAGCTGTCAAAAGAGCGGCTGCTTCACGATGTAAACGAGCTCTACGAGAACCGCAGTCAGTTTGCCCATGCGATGGAGGCTGCCACGGATCGCGACGCAATTCGCACGGTCGTGGACCTGATTGAGAAATACCGCCTGGGGGCGGAGACGCGTTAAGCGCGGTAAAAGGTTTATTTCCTTTCTTAGCGAGCCTGCTGAAACCTATATCCATAGTGATGGTTGGCTTTCAGCAGGTATTTTTATTGGCATGTGTTCCTGTGTCAGCCAAAGTCAATGTTAATATGGCATTTTTTCTTCCGCCCTGCCCTTGCTACAGCGCCTCGCGAATCAGCTCCGCCGTCTGTGCGAGCTCCTCCGCCGTCGGCTTACAGGGCTCCCAGGCTACCATTTCCGGCCCGTCCTCATAGCGGGGAATGATATGCATGTGGAAGTGGAATACGGTCTGCCCGGCCGCCCGGCCGTTATTCTGCACCAGGTTAAAGCCCGCGCAGCCCAAACCCTTCTTCATCGCCTGCCCGATCTTCGCCGCCAACGGCAAGAGCTTTGCCGCCAGCGTTTCGTCTAATGTGCATACATCGTCGTAATGCTCCTTGGGAAGGATCAGCGCATGTCCCCGTGAAGCCGGGCCTAAGTCTAAAATAACTCGTACATCCTCATCCTCGTAAATCGTACTGGACGGAATCTCGCCCGCCGCAATCTTGCAGAAAATACAATCGTTTTTCTTCATATTCTTCTCTCTCCTTCTTAATAGGCCCGTTTTTTCGGGCAACCTGTCCTGTCCCTAAAAGTCCTTTCGCCGCAGACGCCATTTTAGCCACGGGCCGATCGCCGCCCCTTTGCGATAAAAGCACATCCCGCACAGATAGCCGATCGCCAGCCCGGAAATATGCGCGGCATTATTGATGCCGATACTTGTAAACCCCGCATACAACGTAAAGAAAATCATCAACAGCAGTCGTCTGCTGGTCAGCCCCTCCAGCCTTCCCCGGTGGCGCAGGACGACCCACAGCATGGCTCCCACGATTCCAAACACCGCGCCCGACGCCCCGGCGCAGTTTGCGTACGGCGAGGTCAGCAGATAATAGACAAGCGATACTGCATTGGCTCCCAGCCCCGCCGCCAGGTATGTCGCGGCAAACCGCCAGTGTCCCAGATATCTCTCCAGAATCGTCCCCAAATACCACAAAAGCAGCATATTATTGAACAAATGACGTACGCCAAAATGCATGAAGAAGGAAGTAAACAAACGATACCACTCCCCCTCTTCCAGCACAAACGCCGCAATCAGCGTACCGTGTCGCGCCATGTAGTAGCCGTCCTGCGTGGAACCGCCCCACTCTAAAAGCAAAAAGTACAGAATATTCGCCGCCAGCAAAACCCATGTCACAAACGGATCAAAGCGGCGATACCGCGGTCCGTAACCACTGTTGTCAATCTGCATCGGCCGTTCTTTCCCCTTTCCGTTCTCAAGCTTCGCGCCTGACCGGTTTCATTATACCACTGTTTCGACGGCCCGCAAAGAACTGTTTCGCCCTTTTTTTCTTTTCTGGTTCTTTGGGGGCATCTTTGGCTGCGTTCTCTTCCAGCACTGCCTGAAATTCCGACAGGCAGAAATTCTCCTTCTGCAAACGGCCGTACAGCTCATAGCAAAGAGCGCCGCACGATGCGTCCTCCGGGTCGGCTTTTTCCATCAGATACTTCATAAGCGCCCGCAGGTTTTCCTTCACCTCTTGTTTTCCGTCCGGATACAGGCACAAAAGGAACTGCCCCCTATCTTCCCGGTAAAAAATCGTTTCCGGCTCCAGCACCAGGCTCTCCTCCGACAACAGAAAGTCCCGCAGCGCTTCCGGCAAACGGCAGACCGTAAAAGCGAGCTGCCGCAAAAAGCCGGCGGAAAGCGGCCGATGCTCCAGGTATTCTTCCAGGCTTACCTGCGACGAAATATCGTACAAATACTCTTCTTCTCCGTTTCGCTGCCGCATTCGCACCGGCAAAAAACCCGGAATGCGGTTTTCCAGAATCATTCCATGTCGATAATCGGCGGGCCCGCCGCTCGCCGGCAATACCATATACACATGCATTAAATCCCGTTCATATCGTATCTCCCTGCTCATTCCTTTATCTCCTCCAAAATTGCGCCGGCAATTTTTAAAAACGCCGGCGTATCCATCGTTTTTTCCGTCACCTGCATCTGCTGCACTCCCGGCTGGCCGGTAAAAATCAGCGCCGCAAACCGAGGCAGCAGGCAAATCTCATAATCCGCCTCCGCCCGGCAGATACGTCCGCTTACACTGGTTCCCCCCTCCCTGTACCGCAGGACCGCCAGCCGCGCGGCCTCGTTGTCTTGGGTATACTCCGGCGTCAGACCGCTCTCCGCATCCAGGCGCGCGCTCCAGGCCTGTTCGTGGAGCCAGGCCGACGCGTACACCGAATCATGCAGATACAGCGTCATCTGCAGCAGTAAAAAAATCACGGCCAAGACAAGCGGGACAAGAATCGCCGCTTCAATCGTGAAGCTGGCCTTGCAGGACTTGAGGGGAAGGCGGCTGCTTCTTAACAGTCGCCATTCTCCCGACCTGTCCTGTTTACCCTTTCGGATAATCCCGCTGGGGATCAGGATTCGCCGGACAGACGTCAAGCTTCGCTTTTCTATCCTTTTTCGGTCTACTATCCTTTTGGGATGCACGATTCTCTTTCGCTCCTGCATCCTTTTTGAATTCTTCATCCTTTTGGGTATCACGGTTTTTCTTTGTTCCACTGCCCTTCTCCTTTTTCCACATATGTCCTTCCATGTTTACGGTTCTCGTTTTTTGTTCCTGCTACAAAGTCCCCAGCGCCGCAATCCATGAGGCTGCCGCCAGAAAGGGGACAAACGGCATTGCGTAGCGCTTTGTTTTTCTTTTTATTAAAAGCAAGTAACACGCCCAGATCGAGGACAGCAAAAAAGAGAAAAACAGGATAACCAGCGTAGCGCGCACGCCCATATGCAGCCCCATGCACAAGATCACCAGCGCATCTCCCTTTCCCATCTGTTCCCCGGACAGGCAGCAGAAAATCCAAAAGGCGCCGCCGAGCAGAATCCCGCCCGCCGTATCCCACTGGAACAGCGTCTCCGCTGCCAGCTGCCATCCCGCGCCGCCAAGCAGCGCCAGCCACAGAGACAGGACGCTGATCTCTCTTTTACGCAGATCCATAACCGCCCATACGGCCATCCAGGTCAAAAACCAAATTTCCTTTCCTGCTTGAAGCATCGTTTCCCCTTTCCTGCCCATGTTTTCAGGGCATCATGGCACACACCTGCGGTGTTTCCTCTTTCCTGCCCGTGTTCCCAGGGCATCATGGTTCTGTCTGCCCGCAGCGGCTGCAAGGCCGGCGGCCCTCTGCCTGGCTCAGCGGAATCGCTGTCACATTCCGGCGGATTCCGCCGCATTCCCGGCTGCCATGATACCGGTTTCCGTCTCCCGTAATATACAGGATGGTTTCCGCCCCGTTCGGATGGCACAGCTCGCAGGCATAATATCTCGCGCCGTTCTCATTGCGTAAAGCGTCTACGCTGCCCGGGGCTACTTCCCGTACCGACAGACTCAGATGTGTGCAGGACGGCGTCAGGTGGTACACCTGGCTGTTCTGCGTCACATAGACCATCGGTTCCTCCTGTCCCTCCTGTCCCTCCTTCACCTCCGGTTCCGCATCCCCCAGCCAGGCATACCGATAGCTCTGCTGATGCAGTTCAATACTCGCAAAGCCCAGGACCGATACGGGCAGGCGGATTCGGTAGGAAAGCGCCAGGCGGATCCGATGGCCGTTATTGCGCAGGCTGCTTCCCTCCAGGGAAATTCCCCCCGCCCCGCCTTCCACCAAAGATTGTACCAGCCCGTCGCCGCTCAGCATCGACACAAGGCGCAGGCGCAGGGCCTCCTCGCTTAGCTCGGTCAGAAGATACTCTTCAATCCGGTTTATCAGCTGCGACTCGCTTTCCCATATCGGGATCTGGCTGCTCACATAGCTAAAACCGGCCGCCTCGTTGCCGGCCTGCTCCAGCGCCCGCTGCATATGAAGCTGCAGCTCCATCACTAAAAACAGCTGGCATACGGACACGATCAGCAAGAGAAAGAAGGTGAGGCCCAACGCTGCTTCCACCGTCATGCTCGCCTGCTGCTTCCCACGGCTTTCCTTGGCTTTCCTTTTTTCTTTCATTTGGCATACAGATAATAACAGGTGTGAAAAGAAGGTGATTTTCCGTGTCCCTTCCTTCCGCCAAGCGCCGGTTGGTTTTAGTGATGCATCCCGATCCCGACGCCGATTTGTTTGGGAGAGAGATTTGAATATAGGTATTTTCTGCAAAAGAAGGAACACAGAAAATCACCTCCTTTCCTTGTTATTGCCCATGTTTTCAGGGCATTTCGTGCATCCTTATGGGGTTAATATCCATAGCCAACCCGCGCCCGGCAATCCGTCCCCCCTGCCTGCCCGCTTACGACGACCACCGCCCTGTTTATGGCCTGCCCGATCTGCAGGCTGCTTCGCTGGGTCCTCAGGTTTTCCTGGGCAATCTCCATGGTACGAAAGCATTTTTCCTGCAGAGGCGTCAGGAATAAAAAGAGACGCAGGTAATCCGCATAGGCCATTCCCTGTTCCTTGTCAAAGCTTTTCAGAAAATCCCCGCCAAACAGGCTCAGAATATTGTCCCAGGACAGCCGCCAGTCGGACGCGGTTTTCCAAAACGGCACCCGCCCGCCTGCAAAAAGCCCCCGCGCGTCACAGACGGCCTCGGCCAGCGCCCACAGCACCATCAGCAGGCCGGAAATCAGCGTCGCCGGCACGAGGCCGCCCAAGGCAAGCGAAATTCCCACCGCCAGGGCCCGTGCCTCCGTGCGCTTTGTCTCATCCGACAAAAGGAACGCCAGGTTGGCTGCTCCCCGCAGCAGCAGAAGCTCTCCGGCCACGGTCGCCAGGTTGGCACGGTCGTTGTCCTGCCCGGCAATCAGGTACTCTGTCTCATACCGGAGTCCAGCCCCGCCTTCTTCCGTATAATCGGCCGTATAGCGCAGTGCGTACTCCCCATAGAGCAGGTTCCGATAGGCCTGATTTACCAGGCCGGCGCTCTGTTCCCGCTCGGTGCGCGTAAGCCCTTCCGCCAAAGAAGCCTCGGATACGCCGCCGTCGCCAAGTGTCAGCCAAAGAATTCCCTTGTCCAGCCATTCCTTTAAGTCCAGCAATTCACGCAGGCCGGCCTCGTCCTCCTCGCTGCCCTCGCTCATGCCCATCTGCGGCAGGCTCCATTCGGTTCCGGACAGTCCGGCCGCCGCTTCCCCAAGTCCGGCCAGGGCTGCCTGCCCTGTCTCCGAAAGCACCGTATCCAGCGAGGGAAGGCCGATCCCGCCAAGCTGCTCCAAAAATGCCCTCTGGCCTGCGAGCTCTTCCGGCAGTCGTTCCAAAAAATCGGCCCGTTCGGTTAAGCTTACGATGTACTCGCCGATCCCGGTCATGATAGCCGACCCCGGCGACTCTCCGTCCCCGCCCAGGCTGTCCCGTAACTCTTCGATCTGCTGCTTCAGACGTCCGGCTGCCTGGAGCTGCTCCGACGCCTTGTTCAATAGACGGGACACGCTGTCCTGCCGCCCCTGCGTATACTGCGACAGCTGGCCAAACGTCTCCTGCAGCGCATTCCAGGCCGCCTCTATCTCTTCTTCTCCTGCCTCCTCCGCCAGAAGCCCCGACAATGCCTGGGCGCTGTTCCCTATGCTTTGCGCAAGCTGCTTCCCCTGTTCAAATGCCGCCACGGCCTCGGACAGCTGCTTTTCCAGGCTGCAAAGCTGTTTCTCCAGCTGTGTCAGCGGCTCCAGCAAATCCTTAAAGCCGGTAATCCAGCGCTTCATATCCTCCAGGCCGGAGGCCAGGCCGCTTTGCTCCCACAGCCAGGATACCATCTCCACGGGCAGCCGGTTTTCCATATACGATACCGCGCCCTCTTCCCAGGCGGCCGCCCCGTTGTCCGCAAACCGTTCCTCTTCCGTCATCTCAACGGTAGCAATCGTTACGGGAAACAGGGAACCGTTTCCGCCGTATGCCGCCCGGCACTCCTCCGCCAGCTGCCCGCAGAGCGTCTCGTCTGTCAGCATCAGAATCCGATACTGCTCCCATACCCGCGTGTCGTAGGCGGCAAACATGGACTTAGCCGCCGCTTCCGACGCCGCCAAAAATAAATACCGGCTGCCGGCGGTCCGGGCCGAATATAGCGCTACGCTCAAGAAGGAGATCAGCACGGTTAAAATCAGGCTTAGAAATACCGTAATCTGCCCGCCGCTTCCCAGCTTGCCGTGGCGCTCCTGTTTCTCATAAGGCTCCCCCCTTTCACAAGGCCTCTGTTTCCCATAAGGCTCCTGTCTATAAAACTGCCGCTTTCCATAAATCTCCCGCTGTCTTTGATCCACTGTCTGCTCCCCCCGCTTTACCCTCTGCTCTTTCCTTAAAATACACTCTGCGCCTTTGTAAACATGTCCCCGAAAATCAACTCTGCCAAATCCATGATCTGCTCCTTAAACAAGATTACCAAGGCAATCAGCACCACCAGGATCAGGACAACCTCAATCACACCCGCGCCATCCTTGTTTTTCCCTACGGAACATGCTCTTTTTAAAAAACTACTCTTTTTGTTCTCCATCCTTTTATCTCCTTTCCCTGCCCATGTTCTCAGGGCATTTTACGCACTCTTCGATGTTTCCTTATCCTTCAAAACGAGAATGACAGCAGCGCCGGAATAATAATTACAATCAAAACGACGCCAAACATCATAAACATCGGCACCAGCAGCTTGGTGCTGATTTCCTCCCCGACTCTCCTGACCTGGTGCTTTCTCTCTTCAAACGCCTGGTACGCCTCTGCCTGCAGCATGTCGCTAAGGCCCTTTGTCCCTTTTTTCATGTTCTGCTCCAACAGGTTTCCCAGCTTGATATAGGCATGAAAACCGATGCGACGGCCAAATTCGCCGAACGCCCGGCCCGGCGATACCCCGTTTTGAATCTGCCGGCCTGTCACCACGATTTCCTCATAGGCCCAGCGCTTTTCCGCCTTTTGCTGCCCGGCTTCGTAATCCGCCGCCAGCCGGATCCACGCCTGCGGAAGAGACAGCCCTGCCCCGGTCAGTACGGTCAGCTTGGCAAGAATGTCCGGGTAATCCGCCATCATCTGTCGTTCCCGTTTCTTTTTTTCTTCCTTCGGCCGCTCCGCCTTCCACCAGTACAGGAGCAATGCCAGCAATACGGCCATTACCGCGATTTTCTGTCCCATCCTGCCTCGCCTACCATTTCTCGGCTTTCACCATCGACCAGCCCAGAGCGACGGCCGCCGCGTAAATAATCAGGCAGACCGTCATAATCCCCCGGCCGGCGATCGACGTGTACAGCACATCCAAAAAGCCGTCGAACGCAAAATTCAGATACAGAATGATGCCGGCCGGAATCAGCGACATAATCGTCTCCTCCAGCTGTTTTGCGGTAGTCAGCGTCACGATTTCCTCCCGTACCCGCAGCTTTTCGCTGATCGTGCGGGCCGTGCTGTCAATAATCGCCACCAGATCCCCGCTGCTGCGCTTCGCCAGGCAGAATACCTGCGCAAAGCTCTCGATCTCCGGCAGACCTGAGCGGGCCGCAAACTCCGTGACGACCTGCTCGGGTGTTTCGTTGACCGAAATGGCCTTCACCATATACTCCAGCTCTCTGGTAATCAGCGCCTGCTCTCCGTAGATACAGATCATTTCCTGCCAGGCCTCCCGCCAGGCGTTTTCCGCCGAATACCCGGTCTGCAGCGCGGAAGAAAGAGCCATAATCGCATCCTTAAACTGGCTTCCCAGCTTTTCCTGCCGCCGCTTTCTCAAGCGCTGCTTCATCATACAGGGAACTGCTGCGCCGAGCGGCGCCAGAAACAAAAGAAAGAAGGGATCCCGGTAAAATACATAGTCGACCGCCAGTGCCAAAAGGCCGCCGGCCGCCCCGTACAAGAGCCATTCCCACAGAGACAGCCGGTAGCTGTCATAGTGGATTTGGCAATCCCGCCAGGGCGAGCTTATGGACATTTGCAAGCCTGTTTTTCCGCCGCCATTGTCCCCGGATTCGTCCCTGCGCATCCACACCGGTTTCCTCAAATTCATAAATGGGATTGAGACTGATTGTTCCGCCTTCATTGCTTCCTACCTCCATAATTGATACAATCTTCCGGCTTCCGTCGCGAAGCTTGCCTAAATGAATCAGGATATCAATCGCCGAAGCGATCTGGGCGTTGATTGCCGCAAGCGGCAGCTCCGCGCCCATCAGGACCATGGTAGCCAGGCGCATCAGCATATCCGAAGGACTGTTGGCGTGGCCGGTGGACAGGGAGCCGTCATGGCCGGTATTCATCGCCTGCAGCATGTCAAGCGCCTCCTCCCCCCGCACCTCGCCCACGATAATCCGGTCCGGATTCATGCGCAGGCTGCAGCGGATCAGCTGCCGAATCGAAATGGCCGTATCGCCGCTTCCTGTCCGGGTTTCCATCCGTATCAGATCCGGCTGCTCCACGAGCCTAAGCTCCGCCGAATCTTCAATCGTAATCACCCGTTCGTCATCCGGTATAAATTGGGAAAGCGCGTTTAAAAACGTCGTCTTGCCGGAACCGGTCCCGCCCGATATAAAAATATTGTAGCGGGCCCGCACCAATGTCTCTAAAAAGGCGGCCGGCTGCGAACCGATCGAATTCCATCCGATCAGCTGCTCCATCGTAACCGGCGTCTGAGAGAATTTGCGGATCGTCAGTGCCGGGCCGCCCAAAGCGACCGGCGGCAGCACTACGTTTACCCGAGAGCCGTCTGGCAGGCGGGCATCCACAATCGGCGCGGATTCATTGACGACCCGGTTTACCCGGGCCACAATCTGCTGAATCACGTCCTCCAGCTTCTGGCGGTTTTCAAAACCGCGCTCCCAGCGAAACACACGTCCGCTCCGTTCTACAAAAATATCCTGATGGCCATTGACCATAATCTCGGTGATCGTTTCGTCCTCCAAAAGCTCCTGCAAAATATCCAGGCGGCGAAACGCGTCAAACAACCGCTGCCGCAGGGGCCCTCTGTCCGCCAGCGAAAGGTAGCGGTCCTTCGCCGTTTCCGCCAGCACCTGATCGATCACCGCATACAGCCCTTCGTCGCTGATTTCCTTCTCGCGGGCCGCCCTTCTGAGAATTTCCCGGCGGCAGTCCTCCTCCAGGCAGGACCTTGCCGCGGACGGCTCGGACGGCGGTTTTTCCCACTTGGCTCCTCTCGTCCTTTTGCTGTCGTTCTCACGCATCCGCTTCCTCCTGCGCCAACGCGCGTCTCACCTTGGGAACCAGCTGCTCCCAGCGCTGCCATTGGTTCAGCTGTGCGGCCGGGATTTCCTCCGAAAGCGAATCCAGCGCAATCCGGTGCGTCCGCTCGAGAAGTCCTTCATACCCACGCTGTTTTAAATACGCGCCGTATTCGGACAGCTTTGCCTTTGAGAAGGCATCCGCCTTCTCCAGCATATAAATATCGTCGCTCCAGGAGAGCACCTCCTCCGGACGTGCCAGATCCTGCCCTACGTCCACAATCAGCTCATCGAAGCCCCCGCCCTGCGCCAGCGTTTTCAGCAATTCCTTCAGCTCCCCGCGTTCGGCCTCCCGCACATCCTCCGGCCAGATCACCGGCGGAATGTACTTCAGCTTGCCGAACGCCTGCATCACTTCCGGCAAACGCCCCCGAATGCTGCCGCCCTGGCGCACCGCCGCGAACAAATCCGACAGATCCGCCGGGTACTGGCGTTCAAACAGGGTACGAAAACCCGAGTGGGCCTCTAGGCTCACAAACAGACAGTCTTTATTCTCCGCCAGTATATAGCCCATCACCAGGCCAAACGACGTCTTTAGGCAGCCGCCCAACGGAGAGTATATGGCCCGCAGCCGGGCCGGCTCTCCATAGGGAAGCTCCTGGACCGCGGCCGTTTCCTGAAAACAGGTAAGCGCCCGCAGCACCTCGTAAGCCGGCTGGTACTTATAAACCGTGGCCGCGGCCTTCTCCCGGCGTTCCGTGAGTGTCATAACCGGTGTTCCCTCCAGCCACGGACTGCTCGCTACCGGCCTCCCTGCCAACGTCATCGACACCTGCTTCGTCTCCACCGCCTGCTTCAGCGTCTCCGGATCCGAATACATCACCACCGCCGACGGCTGCCGGCGCTGGCTGTCCAGATATTCACTTAACTTCGCGGCATATTCCCGGTCTGCATCCCAGACCGCCACAATGCCTGTACGCATACTTCCTCCTCTCTTTTATATACACGTGTTTGCGGGGCATTTATACGCCCCTGTGGTGTCTTACTCTGTCTGCCCGTGTTCTCAGGGCATAGTACTACACCTTGTGCTGCTTGAAAGATTAAAACAATTGGGAATTCATACGTTCCCGCAGAATGCGGACAACGCATTTGAGAATCATAACAATATCGGAGCATATATGTTGCTTAGAATTATACCACAGTTGACAGGAATGTCAAGAGGTTTTATGAAATTTTGCAAAATAAATGTTGCCGGCCGTTTTCCGCACCACCGGCCGGCGGTCTCCCTACAGATTTTCAGGATTCATCACACTGTCCGCGCTGAAAATATCGTCCAGAAGAATGTCATAAGCGACGTCCCCATAACCGGATCCACGTCCCTCCCCCTTGCGCCCCGAACCAGCCTGGCCGGCCATACTTATCTGCCCCGGCGTAACCGCCTGGTCTGCCATACCAGCCTGCCCGCACTCCTCCGCCCGCCTCCGTTCTTCTCTCTCCGGCCGGCAGCCGGGCCTTGCCATCGCCGCCGCCCGCGCGAACAAATCCGGCGTCAGCCGCAGCGCTCCTTCCTCGAGGGCGCTTTTAATGGCGGAAGGGCTTGCATAGGAGCGCATCCCCTTTTCCAGCAAAAGCGCCCGGACCAGCCATGCGACCAGCCGCAAATCCGCAAACGAAAAGCCTTCCGTCTCCGCCGCCGCCTGCGTCCAGTCATAGCCGCCCCTACAGCGCACCACGCCGCCCAGCTCCCCCTCCAGATAGGCCGCCCGTTCCTCCTCGCGCGGGTTTTCCAGACGGCAGACCACGGCGGCCTCGCGCAGCCAGGAAGGTACTCCCTCCGCCCTCTGCGCCGTCGCCGCGCAGACAAACGGCCCTTCCCCGTCCGCCCGTTTGGCCAGCCAGGCCCGCAGACCCGCAAGCTCACGCTCCCGCGCCTCGTCCGCCTCTTCTACCAGCAGAAAAAAAGGCTCCCCGCCCGAAAGCGCCGGGAGTTCCTCCTCACGCTCCCCGGCTTCGGCTTCCGCGCGCGCCCCGCACTCCCTCTCCCCGACCCCCACGCGCAGCCCGGAATCTCCCTCCGGCCGCAGCAAAAAGAAGCGCCAGCCCAGCTCCCCGGCAAACGCGCGGGCCAGCGTCCTCTTGCCCGTCCCCCGCGGGCCAAGAAACAACAAAAACAACGCGGACGGAAAGCGCATGCCTCCGTCCATCTCCCATCCGGCCGCGCAGCCGGTCAATACCGCTTTCCAGTCCCCTCTTCCATAGATCCCGTCAAACCCTTTTGCAGGGACCGGCTGCTCATAGCCCGTCCATTTCCCGCTCATCACTTACTCCCCTCCGCTTTTAAACCGGCTCTCCCACTCGTCCAACGACCGCAGGATATCGTCCTTGGGCGTCGGCAGGCATTCGCCCAGCGCCCGCTCAAACAGCTCCCCGCGCAGCGCATAACGGCCTGTTGACAGGGCCTCAATCGCCTCGTCCTCACTTTCGCAGGCCCTCATCACATCCTGGATCACCATATCCTTGATCTTATTACACAAACGGTCGATATCGCGATAATTATAGCGCTCCGTCCGCGCCGCCATCTCCGTAAAGGACAGCCCCTCCTCCGACCGCAGCATCCCTTCAAATTTCTGCCGGAAGGAAAACGCCCTCGCCTGCTCGTCCGGCAGCGGCACGCGCACCAGCTCCACTCGATCCAGCATCGCGTTATCCACCTGATCGGGATAATTGGTGGCCCCGATAAAGATAATCGGCTTGTCCGAATTATGAATCCGGTTATATCCGGTCAAAAAAGCCGTCGTGATCGACGAAGCATACTCCGGCAGATTCGGCAGCGATCGATTCTTGCAGACCCCGTCGATTTCATCGATAAAGACGATGCAAGGCGCGTGGCTCTCCGCCTCCTCAAACAGTCTTGTTACGATTTTCTCCGCTTCCCCCACATATTTGCTCAAAATGTCCGAGCCTGCCAGAGACAGATACTGATAATCCTTATCCATCAGCTCATGAGCAAACGCCTCGATCACATAGGTTTTTCCGCAGCCGGGCGGGCCGATGAAAAAATACGAGCGCAGGTTTTTTATCCTCAGATACGCCTTCAGCTTCGCCAGCCGGGCGTCCGCGACGCAGCCTCTGAGCCGTGTCTTTAATTCCTCCATCCCTGAGACGTCGGCAAAGGAGTGCTTCGGCGCTTCCTTAAACCATCCCGACACCTCATCCACGGACGCGGGCTGCGTCGATACCGGCGCGCCCGTACTCGCCCCCGCCCCCTTCCGGCTGCCGCCTTTTCCGGCCGCCGCCTTTTCAAAGGCCTCCGGGTTTAAGATCCGCACAATATTTTCAATGCGCGTGTTCAGCTCATGCTGCCTTCTCTGCTGGTAATAGCGCTCCTCCCCGGTACTGGCGCGGGCCATCTCCGAACGGCACAGGGCCGCGCGCTGCAGCCAGACACATTCCTCCTTACTGTGGCGGTTGCCGTTTAAACGATAGGCCTCGTCGGCCTTCGCCATATATTCCCGACACAAATTCTCATTGCGCACAATCGTTCTGATGTAGCTGTCTTCCATGCCTCTTCCCCCCTACAGCTGATCCAAAAGACTCGCGATATTGCGGGTCGCGGCCTCGATGTCCTCCTGCGCGGGAGGCTCTCCCGCTTCCTGCAGCCCGCCGCCAAACTCCGGCAGCTCGCCAAACAGGTCCAACAGCTCGTCGGCCTGCGTCAAAAGCCCCTCGCCGCCGTCCACGCAGCTGTCCACATCCTCGCCGTTAATCAGCTTTTCGATCACATCCGCAGATACCAGCGCGTCCAGAGAAACCCGGTCCTCCGAAGCCGTCTCCAGCCCGCTTAAGACAGACAGCGTCTTTAACAAATCGCCGCTCGCGCCGTTGCCCGCAGCCGTCATCTGCTTCATTCCCTTGACGATTTTGCGCGGATCCAGCCGGCCGATCCGGCCGTTTAAGCCGTTGATCGTCGCCAGGGCGGCGCTCATCCCGTTCATGCAGCGGTACAATTCCCGTGAGGAGGACAGCTCCTGCAGCCTCTCCTGGGCCGCGTTTACCACATGTAACGAATAGTACGCCACGCCGATCCTCGAATAATTCGCCGAATTCTTCTTCCCCTTGCCCTTATTCGCCCGGGCGATCCGCAGCTCCTTCTCCAGAAGCAGACGGTAACGGTCCTTCAAAAGACGCAGCTTGACGTCGGTATCCAGGATCGCCGCGTCGATCTGCTCCTCCTTCGCCCGCTGCTTCTGCTGCCGCTTCTCCTCCCTCGTCGGTTTACGGCCCTCCGGCGCCGCGCCGGCATCCCTCCTCGCTCCAAACAGGCCGCCTGCGGCCAACGGTTTCATTTTCATCTCTCTCCCTCCTTTACTGGTTCAAAAGCCGCTCCTGCGTCTGCTCCTGTGTCTGCTCCTGCATAAGCGCCTGTTCCTGCTCCTGCGCCATCCTCCGCCCCTCGGCGATCTGCCGCTCCTTTCGCACCAACGTCTGATACGCCATGTCCGTCTTTAAAATACGGTCGATCATAGCCTGCGAGGAAAACACCGAATCCAACAGCTTATTAAACTGCTCCGTAACGCCGGCCATCTCGTCGATTTCCCGCTCCGACCGGCGCATACTCTCCTGGAAATCCGCCTGCATTTCCCTCAGACTCTGCGCCACGCGCTCGCCCTGCAGATCGGAAAACTCCTTCAGCTGCAGCTCCAGCACATGGATGTTCGCCCGATACTCCTCCTGCCTGGCCTTCATATTCGCCTGTACCCGACGGATGTTGTTCATGATATTATACAGATCGACGACCTCTTTCTTCTGCGTGCTCAGCTCCGACGCCGCCCCGCTCAGCGGCTTCTTACTCACGACGGCCTCGTCCAGCTCCTGCGCCAGCTCCGGATACTCCCGCATTGTCTTCTGGCACGCGGCGTAGGCCTCGCCGTAGCGCTCCTTTTTCTCCTCATAATCACGATCCAGCCGGTCGATCCGCTCATCCAGGCTCTCAACCTCGCCCGACAATTCCGTCAAAGTAATCATATGCGCCAGCCTCTGGCTCCGATTCTCGAGGATTTTCCTCTCCTGCTCCCCGTCCGCCGCGTGGATCGGCGCGCGCGCCTCCTTGATCCCATAGGCCAGCATCGTGCAGGCACGGTCCGCCGTCTGCCGGTTCTCGTTATCAATCGCCTGCTTCAACAGCGTAACCAGCTTCAAAATCCGCTCATCTACCTCCTTAAGCTCCTCCGCCTGCGTCGGCGCATGGCGTAAAAGCGTCCGAAACGCCTCCACGTCCGTACGGTATTTCTCCAGCTCCTCCTCCGACAGACGGCCATTACGGCTCACAAAGCGGATCCCGTCCAGGGCAAAGAGGATTTCCTCTGCGCCGGCCCGGACCGCGCTGGCCCTCTCCTTCATCTCCTGCTCCTGCCGCCGCTTCTCCCGCAGTTCGGCCAGCCGCTCCTCCTGCTGCCGTTTTTCCTTCCAGTTGCTTAAAAGGCTCATGTTCTGCTCTCCTTCCTTTTCCCTTTGTCCCCGGCACGTTCGAAACGCACCCTATGCCGCCCGGCCAAACAGCTTCATTATCACCCACGTCAAAACGCTGGTCAAAGCCGCCGGCATAAATGTCAATACCACCGCGCAGAGCAGATAGACGAAAAATTCCAGGAAACGGAACATAGCCGATCCATCCCCGCCCTCCGGCTTCGCCAGCAGCGCAGGCCCCGTGCAATAAAGGATAATCATCGCCAGGACGATCTCCGCGGCCATCGTAATGCACAAATTCCTCCCCAGCCGGTCGTCATACCCAATCCACACAATCCCTGCAATACTGCCCGCCAGCCCGATCCCGCCGACAATGAGAAAAATCCGCAGCAGCTGCCCATACGCCTCCTCCTTCGCGTGAAACAGATAAATCCAGCCCGCCGCGCTCAAAAGCAGCAGGATAATTCCGCCCACCGTCAAAAGATTCGCCATCCGCGCCCGGTACAGCACGGACTCATTATGAGACGGCCCCAGGCTCAGACGCACGTTCCAGTCATTCTTTCCGCTCACCGCTTATCCCTCCTGCCCTTCCTGCTCCTTCAAAAGAAGAGGGACCGCCTCCGAACGGCAACAGGCTTTTGAATCCCCTACCGCCACCCGCACGGCAAAGCCCGGCTCCGCCAAAAGCCCCACATGCCAGAAGCCCTCCGTATCCGGCGCCTCCATCGAAAGCTCCACCTGCCGCCCGGCCTCTCCCTCCCCGATCACCAGCGTAACCGTAATGGCCTCCCCCTCGTCAATCCTCGCGAAATCCCCGTCCTCCCAGACGATCTCGCCCACCGGCAGATCGCAGGCCCGCACCGAAAAAGCGCGCTCCCGCACGCCGCTCCGTACCAGGCGGCCGGCCCGCATTTCATGCGAATACGTCAAAAACCCCAGCGTAATCTCCGAAAGCTTCTGCTCCCTGTATTCCCCGGAAAGCTTTCTAAGCATCCCCTCCGGATCCGCGCCGTCTCCTACCATATGCATCAGCGGAAAGCCGCACAGAGGACACCGCCCCATCGCCGCGTCGATCCGCGTATTTCCACACGCGTGGCATTTCATCGCTCCTCGCCTCCTTCCAAACAAGCCACCACCTCGCGATACCGTTCCTGATAAGCCGCAAGCGCAGTCTCCGCCTCCTTCTCTGCCTTTAAAAGCTCCTCCCGCAGCCGCTTTAGCCACTCCCTGTCGCAAGGCCAGTCCGCCAGCACATCGTCCCCCCTCCAGGCCGCCACGCACGCGCGCAGCCGGTCGCTCTTCTCCAGCAGCCTTTGCTTCGTAAGCGCAGCCTCCGCCCTTCTCGCGGCCAGCTCCTCCTTCTCCTTTCGAAGGCGGGCCGTATCCTTTTTCAGCATCTCCAGCCCCGCCAAAAGCGCCCTCCTGCGCTCGCCCCACTCCAGCTCCTCGCAGGCGGCCTGCTCCTTCAGCTCCGCCAGCTGCGCCTCCTTTTCCCGGATGGACCGCTTTCGCGCCTCGTTTTCCGCCTGCCGCTTCTTCGCCTCGCTTAAAAGCCCTTCCATCTGTTTCTCCTGCGCCTGCCATCTGGCCAGCTCCTCCTCCACCACCAAAAGCGCCTTCTCCATCTCCGTAAGCTTGTCGCGCGCCTTCGCCCAGCGCTCCTTATACTCCGGAGCCCAAAGCGCCTCCTCATTGTGGCTGTAAAGCCTGGCCGTCATGCGGGCCAGCCAGCATAACCGGCCGACCGTCCGGTCCCTGTCCCCGACCGGCTGCTGCTCGAGCACGCCGCCCGCCGCCGTTTTCACATCCTCATAGAAATCATAAAACAAATCCAGCGCGTCCTCGATCGTGATCCCCTCTTCCTTCTCGATCACCTGCAGCGTTTCATGCAGCCTGTCAAATCTCATGCGCTCTCCTTTCCCATGTCCGTTCCAAGGCCCGCCTCAGAACCCCTTACTTCGCAAACAGCCGGATGACCTTCGTCATCTCAAACAGCTCGCTGAACCTAGTAAGCTCGATCACATGATCCTCCTCCGCCACCCGATCCTTCAGCATGTCATATTCACGGATATGCACGCTCACCACCTCCGACGGATCCAGCGAAAACCCGATCACCGCCGTCCGGTACTCATTCTGTACCACATTTTCCAGCCTGCGCTTAAACTCCTCCTTCAACGGAACGATGATCGCCGTCCGCTCGTCATGTCCCATGTTAATCACGAACTGAGAGATCGCGTTCGAGGCGATAAACGTGACAATCCGATGCCCGTCCGCCGCGCTAACCGGAAAATAAGCCCGGTCAAACTCAATCTCTTCTTTATAACGGAACGCATAATCCAAGCACGGCTCCCCCGACGGCCCCCGGGCAAACACACCGATCGAATACGGCGCCGTCTGGCGGATCCCGACCACATGGGAGGCAAGCAGCGCCGTCCCCAAAGAGATCGCCTTCTCGCAATCCGCCTTGTTCTTAATGATATCGGACTGCCGCCGGTCTCTGGCCGTAAACTGAAACAAATCCATCACCTGCTTTTTGACCAGATAAAAATTGCCGAAGCCGCCGACCAGCGCGATCTTAAACGTATCCTGAAGCCGGTTCATGTAATCGATCCCCCTCTTCTGCATAAAGGCGATCATCTCCTTCATCTTCCCGTCAAATACGTCCCGGATCACGGCGTCATATACTTCCACTAAAAGCGCGTAGGAAATCGAAAGCTCCTCTCCCCGGTATTCAATAGCGGTGAATTCCTCTGAAAGCTCCTCCAAATCATCGATCCCGCAATCCTCAAACATCTCGTCGATTTCTTCCGTGCGGCTCTGCAGCTCGTCCTCCAGAGCGTTGACGGCCTGGAAAAATTTCCCGTCCGTCTCCGGCTCCCGGCCGTCCGCCAAAAGCCCGGCCCGCCGGATTGCCTCGGCCACTACGCTCTCCATATACACAATGCCGGCCTTACCGATGCGGCCCTCCACATTTTCTCCCGCGCCGCCCGACTCCAGCACCTTGATCTCCATATACTGCCGCCCCTCGCCGTCCGTCTGCGCCATGACCTGCGTCAGGGTAATGTCCAACGTCCCTCCGCCATAATCGATCAGCAGAATATTGCCGTCAAAGGCCTTTCCCGTGATCGCCTGATAATTATACGAAAAAAACGCGCTGGCCGCCGCCGGCTCGCTCACCACCTGCACGCTCTCGATCTCCGGGATTTCCAGGCAGATATCGCGCAGCACGCTGCGGCCGGCAATCGTCTTTACCTCCTGAAACCAAATCTCCGGCGCGCCGACCACCAGATGGGCGACCCTCTCCTCCCCGGTCCGCGCCAGCACTCTGCGGACCAGATCCTCCAAAAACTCCCTGGCGATCCGCGCCGGCGGGCAGTCCGCGTCATAGCCGCGCTGCCGTAGCCTTCCCTCGTCCGTCTCGGTCAGGAGCATCTTAAAAGCCTTATATACCCGGACGCCCCTTTTCCCGGCATGCAGCTTGGCGCTGCGGCCAAACTCCAGCTTTTTTCCATTATAAGCGGCTACCGAAGGCACGTAGGGCGAATCCTGGTTAAAGGTCAGCGCCTCCAGCTGCTTTATCTCCGGCCGATATACCGATACCGACGTATAGGTGCTGCCAAAATCAATTCCGATATTCAGCATCGTATCCCTCCCCTGTCCTGTGTCCCTCTAATACGGAGCCGGCAATCCGGGCAAACTCCTCGTCGATCTCCTGCCGGGACAGCTTTCTGTGGGCAGCCGCTCCCCCGGCTCCCGCCTCCGGCCGCTTCTCCATGGCTGTCCCCATCGCCTCCGGCCACCTTTCCATCGTTTCCTCCAGCTCCTCAAAAAGCCTTCTGCGCGCCGCCTCCCTGCTTTGCAGAGCCCCGGCGGTGCTGCGCATCGTCTCCGGCAGCCCTGCCAGGCTGTCCCCCGACAGCCGGTCGATACTCAGTTCCAGCTGCCCGACCGCTTTCTCGTACAGGCTGATCCGGCCTGTCAGCTCCGCGGCGAACCGCTCCTGATCTTTGCACTCCCCATCCAGGCGCAAAAGCTCCTCCTTCCTCGCCGACAGGGCCAGATACGCGCCGGAAAAGCCGGACCCTCGGCGATCCGCCAAAACGTCCTGTACCTCCCCCGCCAGCTCCGGCCTTTCCCGCTCCATGCGCAGGATTTCCCGCAAAAGCGCATCCCTCTTCTGCCGGCTCTCGCGGATCCGCTCCCCGTATTCCCTCACGGTCCGCCGCCCGCGGGCGATCTCCATTGACAGCTCAATGATCTGCCGGTAGCACCCGGCCTTGCGGGCAAAAAGCTCCGGATCGCGCAGCCGTTCGTCCTTTATCACCACATACTCCAGGAAATCCAGAACCCGCTCCACCGCTTTCGCGTCCTGCCCGCCTGCATCCAGCCAGCCTGCCATCTCCGGCCCGCCAGTATCCAGCCAGCCCGCCGCCAGCCTCTCCAGGCTGTCCAGGCAGAATTCCAGCCATTCGTCCTCCCTGCCGCTTCCCTGCGTGCTGTAGACGCGCCGCATATCCTTCTGAAGCGCGGTCAGACGGACGCCGGCCCGGCGGCAGCGGGCCGTCCCCGTCTCTCCCATCAGCTGGGATACGGAGATTCCCTGCAGACGCCGCAGCGCGCCGTCCGCACGGCGCTGCGGGTGAAAAAAGCCGGTAAGCGGATCCTCCGGACGAAGGATTTCCCTCTTCTCCTCCAGCCGCTGCCAGACCCCCGGCACGGCCAGCGCCGCCCGCAGCGCCGAGAGCCGCCGGTCCCCCGTTTCCGGCAAAGGGCCCTTCAGCTCCGCCGCAAACAGCGGACTGTGATACCAAAAATAAAGCAAATCAGCCATATCCCGCAGACGCTCTTCCTCTGCCGGCCACGGCTCCTTCCCGATCAGCGCGCCGTAGCGCAGCATGCGCAGGATTTCTTCCCTCTCCATCTGGTTCCAGACCTGATAACGGCCCCCCAGCTCCCGCTCCATCTCCTCATAGAGAAGGACACGCTTCGCCCGGCCCGTGACGCGCAGCACCTCCGGGCAAAGGCGGGAGCAAAAGGGGCCGCTCTGCGCCAGCAAATAGTCCATGCTATCCTCGGCGGCGGACGGCGCCAGCACCACCAGGATACTCCCCTGGCGCTCCGACGTCAGCTGCTCATAAAGCTCCTCCCTGCGCCCCTCGTCCCGGTATAAATGAAAAAACAGATGGATCGGGATGACAAAAGCATCTGCATCCTGCTTCCTCCCGATCCGGCTTAACAGCCCCTCATACCAGTCCTCCGGCTCCGGCAGATCGGCCTCATACAATATATAACCGCGCTCCCGTATCACGCTCTGCTTAAAAGGCTGCGAAAACAAGGCCCTGAGCCCCCTGGCGCCCGTTCTCTGAAAGCCGGCCATCGACAAAGGCTCCAGCGTATGGATCTGCAACCGCTTACACGTACCCTCCAGAAAGTAAACGGCCTGATAGCCCTCCCGCTTCAGGCAATAGTACAGATACCGCTTCCGGTCCAGACGCACCAGGCTGTCCAGATAATAATCGTCCTCCTCGGCAAACAGAAAATGCAGATAGCCGTCCCTGGCACAAAATGGTCTCATGCTTTCCCCTCACCGGCGGCTGCCGCCTGTCGATCGGCTGTGCTATCCTGGCCGCTCTCCCGCGTCCAATCGCCCGTCACCAGCCAGTCCTTTTCAAATCCAGCCAGCGCGGACCGCACGGACAGGTCGGATTGCAGCTGCTTTCCAATCATTCTCATCAGGAGGTCCATCGCAAGCCCCGCAAGCCAGTACACAATACTGAGGATGATACAATTCTTCACGAGATGCACGCTCGCGTACACCTGCGAATACCAGGAATGCCCTGCCATGAATAAAAGCAGAACGACGTAGGACACCTTCCATACTTCTCCCAGCGTATCGCCTATAGCCGGGATCGAATCCACCCACGCCTGCCGCGTAATGGAACGGGAATGTTTGATAAACCGGGAAGCTCCCCCGCCGTCGGCCGCCGTCAGCCGCAGAATATACGTACGGCTCCCCGCATCGCCCTCTATCCTTTGTAAATTCCCCAGCAAAGCGTCCGATATGTCCGGCGCAAAACAGGCCGCCAGCAGGAAAAAGGACAGCGCCAGCGAAATATCCCAGATAAAATAACCGGTTAACTCGTCATTCAGCCAAAGGACATAGGTAAAAAGCAGCATCCCCACCGGCGGAACCCGCCGAAGCACCGCCAGGCACGGATTCAAAACCCATTTACACAGCTTCTCAAAGCCCTTCGTCCGCCAGGCACGCGCCAGCGCTGTCAGCCAGCCAAACAGCAGGCTGAGCAGGAAAACAAACGCGGTCATGGCAAGCGACAAGGCAAAAAACACCGCGCATCCCTCAAGCGTCAACGAATAATCTATCATTTTCCATCCTCCCCGTCCACAGCCCACACGCGTTTATCGAGCGCCCGCGCCACCCCGGCAAGCAGGAATTCTGATACAACAAGAAGCAATACGAAAAAGACTACCAGCCTGCCGTCGCTATCCCTCAACGTATGCATAAACCCCCACACACCGACAGGCGCCTCATCCATATAAATCCCACTCTGCGCCAGCAGCCCTATCGCCAGCAGCCCATGATACATCCAACGGACCTCTTTTCCGTATCCCGGCACGCGCTGCCGTCCTAAAAACCGTGCAAATTCTTTAAAAGAAGGCAGCTCCTGCGATATGAGGATCTCCCTCCCACAGTCGTAAAACCGGCTGCCCAGACAGCCCGCCCCCCACAGGCCAACCCCGATAAACAGCGTGACAGGCGAGGAAGCTTTCACATTAAACGCCGCGTCCACATACCCCACGAGCAGCCAGAACAAAACGGGCGGAATCTTTCGCGCAAGCGACATAAAAAACGCCAGAAACTGCTCCAGCACAGGAATCCACTTCAGACGCAGGTAAGCGGCCCACTGGCCTATGCAGCTTCCCAGCGACACCGCCGCCATCGCATAGAAAAGGTGGATCGCAAGCATTCGCAAAGCATATTCAGCCTCTCCTTCCCCAAGCACTCCCAGGCCGATATACTGATAGAACAGGTAAAAAGCCGTCAGAAAAATCACCGCCGTACAGCCAACTGTCGCCAGGCCCCGCAATATGAGAGAGGCCGGTAAAGGCGACGCCTCCCCGGCCTGCCGCTTCGCCAGATCCACAGACGATGTCCCCGCTTCCGTTTTCTCCATAGCCGTGGGGGTTGTCTCCGGTGCGGACTTCCCCTGCGCCTCTTCTTCCCTCTTCCGGCTCTCCTCATATCTCTGCCGAACCCGGGGCGGCAGCGGCGAAAGGCTCTCCCAGGCCTCATAGCAATCCGCCGGTTCTTCCTCCCGCCGCTTTTCCCTCGGTACCGGCGTTTGGCAAAACGGACAGACAACCCAGCCTTTTTCCAGTTTATTTCCACAATGCGTGCAATACATCGCGTCTCCTTTGCTTTTCCCTGCGCAGGCACGTCTCCAGAAGGCCGCGCGCCTTAGCATATTCCCCGATCCGCAGCTCCAGGCGGATGCCTATGGCACAGGAATCCCCCATCCTCGTATCTCCCGCTTTCAAATGATATAGGTATTTTATCATATCCTTCCTCAGATTACAATTTTTCCCGACATCTTTTTTGGGAAAGTCTTTTAGGGAAGGCTTTTATTGCGGGGAAGGCTCAAGCGGTTTTGGAGAACAGATCCGGCAGAAGAAAATCCTTGAACTTTCCCTCAGATTATGTTATTCTTTACGTAAAGAGAGGCGTCTGCTGGTAACAGACGCCCCCCAGGAGCTGCCGATAGACGGTTAGCCCGATTCATAACTTCACAGCAATAGCCGCTTACCTTGTCATCAACCGGGAGGGCGGCTATTTCTGCGTCTTATTACTATCTTTACCGAATGTATATCCGATACCAAAGCAGGTCAAGCCGAAACTTAACACCGCAATAAGTCCCAAAATATCCATATGGCTCAGCCCTCCTTTCC
>CANSWW010000006.1 GCA_947650845.1 uncultured Lachnospiraceae bacterium | reverse complement strand
GGAACAGAGAATGTGATCTAACAAAATTATATCATCAACAGAATAAACTTTCAAGTTACTTTTTTGAAAAACCACTTCACAAATCTCCTTCTTCCCACTATAATAGTATACAAACCTCTTTTAACGCGTCGGTGGTGGGAAAATCCCCCACAGCGGCGATCACAAAAGAAAAGGAGGGACCGCATGTCGGAATCGGAAGAACGTGAATTTATCCGGGAGAAAATTATTGACAAGGCAGGGGGACGCCGCCACCGCATCCGCAAGCTTCTGAAGCTGCTGGCAACGGCTGTCGCCTTTGGCCTGGTTGCGGCGCTTTTCTTTGTGCTGGGCAGAATGTATCTGGAGCCGCGGTTCTTTCCGGCGGAGACAACGCCCGCCGAGCCGATTGTAATCGGCCGCGATCCGGAGGAAAACGATACGACGGCTGCTCAGACGGAAGTCTCCACGGAAAGCACGACCGCGGCAGCCGAGGAGACGAAAGATAACGAGACCGGAGAGCCGGCGCCGGCGGAAACGGGAGAAGGCGGGGAGACGCAAGCGGAAAGCGGCGAGACGGTCGCGCAGGAACAAACGGAGCCGGAAGAGCCTTCGACGGCGGATCCGAAGGAGACGTCCGCGGGCGAGACCGGGGAGGAGGAGACGGATTCGGAAGAGCTCCTGGAGCAAAAGATTGAGGAAGCAGTACATGAAGCCGTGCAGGCGGCTCTGGAGGAACAGGAGGAGTACCTGGCGCTGGCAGAGTACCGTCGCCTGGGACAGGTGATGAAAACGATCAATAAAGGCCTGGTGACGATCAGCAGTATGACCTGGGATAAGGATTGGTTTGACAATCCGGTCTCCAGCGCGGACCAGAGCGCGGGGGCGGTGATCTATTTGACCGACGCCGAAGTGCTGATCCTGGCGGATTATGCCTCGGTCGCGGAGGCGGAGGCCCTGAACGTGACGTTTTCGGGCGGGAAGTTCGTGGAGGCGCGCCTGAAAAAGGCGGACAGCATTACCGGAATTGCCATTATCAGCGTATCGCGGGGGGCGATTCCGGATGAGGTAAAGGACAGTATCGTGCCGCTCGTGTTGGGGAATTCCTATCAGCTTGTGACAGGTACGCCGATCGTCGTGGGCGGCAGTCCGGCCGGCTATACCGGTTCGGTGACCAACGGACTGATATCCTGCATTCAGCGCAATACGACGGGGACCGATACGGCGTTCCAGCTGATCTATCCGGACGCGCATGTGGCAGAGAGCGGCGGCGGTTTTTTGTTTAATATGGACGGGGAGATGGTCGGTATCCTGAGCCGCTTATACGGCGATGAGGAGACGGGCCTGCCGGCCGCGATCGGCATTTCCAGCCTGAAGGGGATCATAAAGGGATTGAGCTCGGGGATTGATGTGGCGTATCTGGGCGTTCAGGGTCAGAACGCGACGATGGAGATTGCGGAAACGAACGAGATGCCGGTGGGCATTTATGTGACGCGGGTCATTGTCGACAGTCCGGCGTATGAGGCAGGACTGAAGGCGGGCGATATTATTGTCGCCAGCGGGGAGAACGATTTGACGACCACGCAGAAGCTGCAGAGCTTTTTGGAGAATTACAGTACGGGCGATGTGATAACGATCCAGGCCTATCGCAGCGGGCAGGACGAATATGTGGAGATGGAGTTTGAGGTGACGCTGGGAGCCAGATAGCCGGGAAGGCAAGGGAGACCGGGACGCATTTACAGGGAGCGAACGGAAATAGAACAGACGGAAACGAGAGGGCAGGAGAGTATGAAGTATATTGAGACATTGCGGGAAGGCGAGCGGGTTTGCGATATTTATCTGTGCAAATCCAAGCAGGTGGCAAAAACCAAGGCCGGCAAGAGCTATTATTCTCTGATTTTGCAGGACAAAAGCGGTACGGTGGATGCCAAGGTGTGGGAGCTGAGCAACGGGATCGCGCATTTTGAAGCATTGGATTACATCATGGTCGACGCGGAAGTGACCTGCTTCCAGGGAAGCCTGCAGCTGAATGTGCGGCGCATCCGCGTAGCAAAGGAAGGCGAATATACGCCGGCGGACTATCTGCCGATGTCGGAGAAGGATATTCCGGAGATGTACCGGCAGCTGTGCGCGATGATCGGCAGCATAGCAAGCCCCCATCTGCGCAGCCTGGCGGAAAGCTTTTTTGTCGAGGATAAGACGTTTGTAAAATCGTTCTGCGATCATTCGGCGGCCAAGGCCGTGCATCATGGATTTGTCGGCGGCCTGCTGGAGCATACGTTGAGCGTGATGAAGCTTTGCGATTATTTTGTCTCGGTATATCCGTATTTAAACCGCGATTTACTGTTGTGTGCGGCTCTGTTCCATGACATGGGAAAGACGCGGGAGCTGTCGCTGTTTCCGGCGAACGATTATACGGACGACGGCCAGCTGCTGGGGCACATCGTTATGGGTGTGATGATGCTGGAGGAGCGCATGAGGACAATCGAGGGCTTTCCGGAAAAGACGGGTAAGGAGCTTCTTCACTGTATTCTGGCCCATCATGGGGAGCTGGAGTACGGTTCGCCCAAGAAGCCGGCGCTGGCCGAGGCGCTGGCTTTGTCGCTGGCGGATAATGCAGATGCCAAGCTGGAGACGATGAAGGAGGTCATGCGCGGCGCGGTGGGCGGCGACTGGCTGGGATATAACCGGTTCTTTGAATCAAATTTGCGGCCGACGACGAAGCTGTGAGAGTCATTGGGAAGCAGGACGGGATGGAAATCAGAAAAAACGAAGAATTTGATATTTTGATAGAAGATATGAGCGAGGACGGAGAGGGTATAGGCAAGGTTGAGGGCTATACCCTCTTTGTTAAAGATGCGGTGGTCGGCGATTTCGTGCGCGCGCGGGTTACGAAAACGAAAAAATCTTATGGATATGCGCGGGTGGCACAGGTGCTAAAGCCTTCGCCGTACCGGGTGACGCCGCGCTGCCTTGTGGCCGCGCCTTGCGGCGGGTGCCAGCTGCAAAGCTTGTCTTATGAGCGGCAGCTGCTGTTTAAGGAACGGAAGGTGCGCGGCCAATTGCAGAGGATCGGGGGCTTTGCGGATCCGCCGGTGCGGCCGGTGCTGGGTATGGAGGAACCGTATGAGTACCGTAACAAGGCACAGTTTCCGATTGGGCGCAGCCGGGACGGCCGGATTGTCGCCGGCTTTTACGCCGGCCGCACGCATTCGATTATTGAGACGCCGCATTGCTATCTGGGCAGCCCGGTGAATGAAGAGGTCCTGAAGGCGGTGATTCGCTGGATGGAACTGTACGGGATCGAGCCGTATGATGAGGAGCGGCATCAGGGGCTGGTGCGGCATGTGCTGATCCGGATCGGGGAAGCGGTGCGGACGGGGAGAGAGATACGCCAGCTGTTGGTTTGCCTGGTGATCAATGGGAAAAAGCTGCCTCATGCCAGAGAGCTGGTGCAGGAGCTTTTGCTTGTACCGGGTATGACGTCGATTTCTTACAACAGTAATACCGAGCGCACGAACGTGATTCTGGGGCCGGACGTAACGCATCTGTATGGGGAGGGGTTCATCACGGATACGATTGGGGATCTGCGCTACCGGATTTCGCCGCAGTCCTTTTATCAGGTGAATCCCGGACAGACGGAGAAGCTTTATGCGACGGCGCTTTCGTATGCCGGCCTTACCGGCCGGGAGACAGTGTGGGATCTGTATTGCGGGACAGGCACGATCACGCTCTTTTTGGCCAGACAGGCAAAGGATGTGCGGGGAGTGGAGATTGTGCCGGCCGCCATTGAGGATGCCAGGGCGAACGCGGCTGCGAACGGGATTGGGAATGCGCGTTTTTACGTAGGTCGTGCGGAGGAGGTGCTGCCGCGCGTGTATCAGGAAGAGGGGAAGAAGGCCGATGTGATTGTCGTAGACCCGCCGCGTAAAGGCTGCGATGAGGCGCTTTTGAGGACGATTCTGCAGATGGGGCCAAAGCGGGTCGTGTATGTGTCGTGCAATCCGGCGACTCTGGCACGGGATTTGAGGATTTTGTGCGATGGGGGGTATGAGCTTTTACAGGTGCAGCCGGTGGATATGTTTGCGCAGACGGTGGGGGTGGAGACGGTTGCATGTTTGTCGCGCATTTGAAGTGATTTGTATGGAAGAAAGAATATTTCTTTTAAGAAAGACAATAATCCAGTAAAAACAAAGAACAGGCAAAAACATGAAAATCCAATATAAGCACCAGGCATTCCAGGCCGACGCCGCCAAAGCCGTAGTGGACGTATTCGCCGGACAGCCATACCTCACACCCGTCTATCCGATCGACAGAGGAGCCGGCGGCTGTCAGCTTCCTATCGTCACCGAAGCAGTGTCCACCGGCTTTAGCAACCAGAAAATCGTGCCGCAGCTTTCCGATCGGCAGATCCTAAAGCAGCTGAACGAAATCCAGCGCGCGGGCCGGATTCCACTCTCACAAAAGCTCGAGGGCCGGGAGAACGGCTACCATCTCACGATTGAAATGGAAACGGGCGTCGGTAAAACCTATACCTACATAAAGACCATATTCGAGCTGAACAAGCACTACGGCTGGAGCAAGTTCATTGTCGTGGTTCCCAGCGTGGCGATCCGCGAGGGCGTGTATAAATCCTTTGAGATGACGCAGGAGCATTTTGCCGAGGAATACGGAAAGAAAATACGCTTTTTCATCTATCATTCCGCACGATTAACCGAGATTGACCGCTTTGCGTCGGATTGCTCCATCCATGTAATGATTATCAATTCGCAGGCCTTCAATGCCAAGGGCAAAGAGGCCCGCCGGATCTACATGCGGCTGGATGAATTCCGTTCCCGCCGGCCGATTGATATCCTTGCCGGGACGAATCCCATCTTGATTATCGACGAACCTCAGTCGGTGGAGGGCAAGCAGACCAGGGAGCGGCTCAAGGAATTCCACCCCCTTTTGACACTGCGTTATTCCGCGACCCATAAAAGCGATCGCATCTACAACATGGTCTACCGTTTGGACGCCATGGACGCGTACAACCAGCGGCTGGTCAAAAAAATCGCCGTAAAGGGGATAAGCGAGTGCGGCAGCACCGCCACCGAAGGCTTCCTCTATCTGGAAAGCATTAACCTTTCCGAAAGCGATCCGACCGCCACCCTGCATTTTGAGGTGAAACGGGCAGGCGGTATGCCGAAGAAAAAGAGCCGTATTGTCAAAGTCGGCGACAATCTGTATGACCGTTCGGGCGGTCTGGAGGAATATAGAGACGGCTTTGTCGTCAAACAGATCGACGGCCGCGGCAATTTTGTCGAGTTTTTGAACGGCATCCGGATTTTGGCCGGGGATGTGCGGGGAGCGGTAGAGGAGGATTCGCTGCGCCGCCTTCAGATCCGGGAAACGATCCTTTCCCATATCGAGCGGGAGCGCCGGCTGTTTTATAAAGGGATCAAGGTTCTTTCCCTCTTTTTTATCGACGAGGTGGCAAATTACCGCGAGTACGATGCGGCGGGAGATCCCGGAAACGGAAAATACGCAGTCATGTTTGAGGAAGAATATGAAGAGATCGTGGGCCGTATGCAGGCGGCTGAGGATGGGGAATACATCCGATACCTGCGCGCCATCCCGACTGCCAAGACCCACGCCGGCTATTTTTCCGTGGACGGCAGGGGCAAGATGGTCAATTCGAAGATAGGACGCAAAGAAACGACCTCGGATGATGCCAGCGCCTATGAATTGATTATGAAGAACAAGGAACAGCTGCTGGACCTTGACCCCGTGCGTTCGCCGGTGCGGTTTCTCTTTTCCCATTCTGCATTGCGGGAGGGCTGGGACAATCCGAATGTGTTCCAGATTTGTACCTTAAAACAAAGCGGCAGCGATATCCGTAAGCGCCAGGAGGTAGGACGGGGCCTGCGCCTGTGCGTAAATCAGAACGGCGAACGTATGGATGCCGGCGTTCTGGGCAGGGAAGTGCACGATGTCAATACGCTCACGGTCATTGCCAGCGAAAGCTACGACTCCTTTGCCAAGGGCCTGCAGACGGAAATGGCGGAGGCCCTTGGCGACCGTCCGGGCGCTGTTACTGCGAAGCTTTTTACCGACAAGCTCTGGCTGGAGAATGCCCGCGGCAATCCGGTAGAGCTGCAGGCGGATAAAGAGAAGCTGGCCATGCCGGAGTTTCAGGCGTTGTGGGCCAGGATTAACACCAAATCGGTCTATGTGGTTGATTTTGACACGGAGGAACTGATTCAAAAGGCCGTGGCCGCGCTGGATAGCAAATTGCATGTTTCGCACATTCATTTTCGGATAGAAACCGGCGCGATGGAGACGATTCGTTCCCAGGCAGAGCTTTTGACGGGCGCTTCCTTTGTGAAAGGGGAGACCGGCCATTATGCAATACCTGCGACGGCAAATTCGACGGTTAAGTACGACCTGATCGGAAAATTGGCGGAGGAAACCGGTCTGACCCGAAAAACGCTGGTTGCCATTCTGCAAAGGATACGGCCTGAGACATTCAACCGGTTTCGGGAGAATCCGGAGGAGTTTATAGCCAAGTCCGCCGCTTTGATCAACGAGGAGAAAGCCATGGCGATTATTGAGCATATCACCTACGAAGCGCTGGACGATCGATACGATATCGATATCTTTACCAGGTCCACGATCCGGGGGCGGCTCGGCGTCAATACGATGAAAGCCAAAAAGCATCTGTATGACTATCTTGTATACGACTCGGCGAAAGAACGTGATTTTGCCGCGGCTCTCGATACGAGCCGGGACGTTGCGGTCTATGTAAAGCTGCCGGAGAGCTTTTACATTTCGACGCCGGTTGGCCGCTATACACCGGACTGGGCCATTGCTTTCTATGGAGAAAACGTCCGATATATTTATTTTGTGGCGGAAACCAAAGGCTCCGTGAGCTCTATGCAGCTGCGCCGGATAGAACAGGCCAAAATCCATTGCGCCAGAGAACATTTTAAAGCGATCTCCGGCGGCCATGTGGTCTACGACGTGGCGGACAGCTTTTCATCGCTGTTGGAGAAGGGGATGCTATGTTAAGAAAACCCACGCTGGCCCTCACGGCCGACCGGACTCAAAAAGCGAAGGAGAATCATCGATGCGGGGATCCCGCGGATTGGTTTGAAACGGCTGCCTTCCGGCGCAGAGGGATTTACGCCGCGTCCTTTGACTTTTTTGTAAATTGGCAGGACGAAACGATCGACGACGAAGTATGGATCAAACGAATCAGCGATACGGACAATATCCTTCGTCAAAGTAAAAAAGAGCTGCTTAGGCAGATCGCCGACTGCGACGGAACAGAAAAATCCAATTCCGTCTATCTGTTTTTGAAGGCCCGGGGACTGAAGCAAATATACATGCTGTTTCAAGACGTGGAAGAGGCGAAATGGGACGACGGCACAGGGAAGATCGTAGGGCTGGACATGTCCCGATACAAAGAAGGGCCTTTGTCTTACTGGGACGCGAAAGGAATACAGGATAAAATCGCCAAGCTGCGAAAAACGCCCGCACCGATCGGAACTGCGGGGCTGATTTACTCCACTTCCGCTTTAGAGGGCTATCTGTCCCGAAAGCCGTTTTTCTGGCCGGGAGACGCGGATACCGTACTATATAACAGTGCCAACGAGGCCCTGGCGCTGCTGGAATTCAAAAAGCATACGGCGCGCTCCTGTATCCCCTTTCAGGATCAGAAGCTGTCGAACTACTTAGAAAAGGACATCTTAAAATACAAGAGCCTGGCCCTGCTCCGCGATCGGCTGCAAACAAGATTCTTTGTGTTATATTACCCGATCCCGCCGGATATCGATACCGTTATCATCGAAGAAATACAGGGCGGGCCGGATGCGCCCGCGGCGGTGCGGCGGCTGGAGCTGCCGATGCCCCTAAAAGAGTCGCAAGAAAGCATGGAGACCTTTGCCAAACGATTTGTAGAAGAGGCGCTTGGCGGCGAAGAAGGGAGACAGGAATGTCGGAACGGATGAAAATGGAGTCCGCGGATCGGACCCGGCAGAATATACGCGCGTTAAAGCAGATTTTTCCGGCCTGTATTACGGAGACGCAGGACGCGAACGGCGTAATACGGGAAGGAGTGAACTTTGAAATCCTCAAACAATGGCTCGGCGGCGAGGAAAGCAACGCAGCAGAATCCTTTGGCTTTTCCTGGGTCGGAAAAAGACAGGCGCTGGCCGAGGCGAACGCGCCGACCCGCCGGACGCTGCGCCCGCAAATCGAAAAAAGCATCGATTGGGATACTACGGAACATATCTACATCGAGGGGGAGAATTTACAGGCTCTCAAGCTGCTGCAGGAAAGCTATCTGGAGGGCGTCAAGCTTATCTATATCGATCCGCCGTATAATACGGGCAAGGATTTTTTGTACAACGATTCGTTCAAAGAATCGCGGGAGGAATACGCATCCGGGCTGGGCTTGACGGATGCGCAGGGCAACCGCGCGGCCGTAAACCCGGAGACAGACGGGCGCTTCCACTCCAAATGGTGCTCGATGATGTTTTCCAGGCTCCTGCTCGCACGAAACCTGCTCTCGAGAGACGGCGTGATTTTTATCAGCATCGACGACAACGAAGCAGAGCACCTGAAGATGATCTGCAACGAGGTGTTCGGCAAGGATAATTTTGAGGGCCATATCCACTGGCGTCGTCGTCACAACCAGCCGAACGACAAGACGAAAATGATCGGGATTGTGGCGGAGCACATTCTTGTATACGCAAAGGACAGCGCGTATTTAAAAAAAGCAGGCGTGGGCAAGCTGGATATAACGGCCTCTTTCGCCAATCCTGACAACGACCCCAAGGGCCCTTGGGCCAGCAAGCCCTGGAAAACCGGCTCGGATCAAAACGGAAGCCGCTATACGATCGTCACGCCGACCGGCAAGGCCCTTACGGAGGAGTGGATGGGCGAGGAGTCAACCTACCAAAAATATCTGAAAGAGGGGCGGATTTATTTCCCGAAGGGCGGCGACGGCATGCCGCGTAAAAAATACTATCAGTTTGAGCGGGAGGAAGAGGGACAGTGCGCGACAAATTGGTGGTCGCACGAGACGTTTGGGCATAATCAAGGGGCCAATGACTGCATGACCGAGCTGTTCGGTGTAAAAAATATATTCAGCAATCCCAAGCCCGTGGAGCTTCTGAAAGCCATCCTGAAGGTTGCGAACGTGAAAAACGGCGAGACGGTCCTCGATTTCTTCTCAGGCTCGGCCGCCATGGCCCACGCGGTCTTGCAGTTAAACGCAGAGACAAACGGGACGCGCAAATATATCCTGATCCAGGCGCCGGAAGCATGCGCGCAGAAATCGGCGGCCTTTCAAAACGGATATCGCAATATCTGCGAAATCGGCCTGGCAAGAATTCGCAAAGCGGCAAAGAAAATCAAACGGGAGACAAAGGCGGCGATCGATTACGGCGTGCGGGTATTTTCGGTGGATTCGTCCAATATGCGGGATGTCTATTACGGCGCGGCCGAATACGGGCAGCAGATGCTTTCTTTGATGGAATTCAATATCAAAGAGGACCGAAGCGGCCTCGATCTGCTGTTTGGCTGTCTGCTGGAATGGGGACTGCCGCTTTCTCTGCCATATAAATCGCGGCAGCTTAACGGTTGTACGGTACATGATTACAACGAGGGGGATTTGGTCGCCTGCTTTGACGCGGATATTCCAAAGAGCGTAATGGAAACGATTGCCGGCTGGAAGCCGAGGCGGGCCGTGTTTAGCGACAGCGGGTTTCAAGGCTGCGCATCGAAGCTGAATATCCGGGAGCTTTTTAAGCGGCTGGCGCCGGATGCGCGGATAAAAGTAATTTAAAGCCGGCGGCCGGGACATGCCGCGCTCTTGTCACATTGCCGATTTCAATCAAAAATACGAACCGGCAATTGGCGATACCTGCCAAAAGAGCGCGGGAATGAAAAAAACGCTTGCTTTTCTGTCAAAGTTGCGGTAATTTATATGCATGTGGAAAACAGGTTCCTGTAACAGCATAGTATGGAGATGAACAAAGATGTTCCCGGGCGGGAGCATCTTCTTTTTTTCCGGGTAAGGAGAGGATGGAAAAATCTATGAGCGAGAAAATCAATGTTACCGAGATTTTTGGAGCCGACGTATTCAGCGATTCCGTGATGCGGGAGCGCCTGCCCAAGAAGGTCTACGCGGAAGTGCGCCGAACGATTGAGACAGGGGCAGATATGTCGTCGGCGACGGCGGACGTGGTCGCCAACGCGATGAAGGACTGGGCCGTGGAGCGCGGCGCGACGCATTACACACACTGGTTCCAGCCGCTGACCGGCATCACGGCCGAGAAGCACGATTCGTTTGTGACGGCGCCTAAGAACGGCAAGACGATTCTCGAATTTTCGGGCAAGGAGCTGATTAAGGGGGAGCCGGACGCCTCGTCCTTTCCGTCGGGCGGATTACGCGCGACCTTTGAGGCCCGGGGCTATACGGCCTGGGACTGCACGTCGCCGGCTTTTTTAAAGGAAGACGCGACGGGCGTGATCCTCTGCATCCCCACGGCGTTCTGCTCGTATACGGGCGAGGCGCTTGACAAAAAGACGCCGCTTTTGCGCTCGATGGAGGCGATCAGTGAACAGTCGCTGCGGATTCTTAAGCTGTTCGGCAATACGACCTCCGTGAAGGTGACGCCCTCGGTCGGGCCGGAGCAGGAGTATTTCCTGGTGGACCGTGAGAAGTACCTGCAGCGTAAGGATCTGATCTATACGGGCCGCACGCTCTTTGGCGCGCCGGCGCCCAAGGGACAGGAGCTGGAGGACCACTATTTCGGTACGATCCGCGAGCGCATCGGCGCGTATATGAAGGATATCAATATCGAGCTGTGGAAGCTGGGCATTCCGGCCAAGACCCAGCACAATGAGGTGGCGCCCGCCCAGCACGAGCTGGCCCCGATCTATGAGGAAGCCAACATTGCCGTCGATCATAACCAGCTGGTGATGGAGACGATGAAAAAGGTGGCCGGCCGCCATGGGATGACCTGCCTGCTGCATGAAAAGCCCTTTGCCGGCGTCAACGGCTCGGGCAAGCACAACAACTGGTCGCTGACGACCAACGACGGGATCAATATGCTCGATCCCGGGAAAACACCGCACGAGAATATCCAGTTTTTGCTGGTATTGGCATGCATTCTGAAGGGCGTGGATATTCACGCGGATCTGCTGCGCCAGTCGGCTTCCGACGTCGGCAACGATCATCGTCTGGGAGCGAACGAAGCGCCGCCTGCCATTATCTCCGTATTCCTTGGCGCGCAGCTGGAGGATGTGGTGCGACAGCTGGTCGAAACCGGCGAGGCGACCTCCTCGCTCAAGGGCGGCAAGCTGAATACCGGCGTGCATTCCCTGCCGGTACTGGCCAAGGATGCCACCGACCGCAACCGTACCTCGCCGTTTGCCTTTACCGGCAATAAGTTTGAATTCCGTATGGTGGGCTCCTCCGATTCGATCGGCAGCCCGAACACCACGCTGAATGCAATCGTGGCGGAAGCCTTCTGTGAGGCGGCCGATATTCTCGAAGCGGCGCCCGATTTTGACCGGGCCGTGCACGATTTGATCAAACAGTATTTTACCGAGCACCAGCGGATCATTTTCAACGGCAACGGCTACGCGGAGGCATGGGTCGAGGAGGCGGCGCGGCGCGGTCTGCCGAATATTAAGAGCATGGTCGACGCGACGGCGACCCTGACGACCGACAAGGCGGTGGCCCTGTTTGAGAAATTTGGCATATTCACCCGCGCGGAGCTGGAATCGCGGGAAGAGATCCTGTATGAGACATATGCCAAAGCGATCAATATCGAGGCCTTGACGATGATCGACATGGCGACGAAGCAGATCATTCCGGCCGTCATTTCGTATACAACCGAGCTGGCGGAATCGATGAACGCCGTGACGGCGGCCTGTCCGGAAGCGGATGTCAGTGTGCAGAAGGAGCTGCTTTTGGAGGTGAGCGCGCTTCTGTCCGAGAGCAAGGTAGCATTGACGGCGCTGAAGGAGAAGCAGGCAAAGAGCCAGGAGATCGGGGACATGGAAGAAATGGCGTATTTCTTCAAGGACCAGGTCATGCCGGCGATGGCGGCCCTGCGGGCCCCGGTAGACCAGCTGGAGATGCTGGTGGATAAGGAGTATTGGCCGATGCCGTCGTATGGAGATTTGATTTTCGAGGTATAGAGATTTGGACAATAAAAGAACCGCTTTGACGAGGAGCGGTTCTTTTTTATAAAATATGAAAAGGAGGTTGAGTCGATCCGTTGAATCGGCTCGGTTATGAAAAAATGAAAAGATAACTTGCTTTACATGTTTTATCTTACAGAGGAAAAATGAAAAAAAAGTGTAATGGCTGTTAAGGTTTATTAAAGCTTATATGAACAGAGTGTGAACGGGGGAGGGAAACCCTTTCTCCCGTCGTTGCAAGCATACGAAAAAAGAACCGTTTTGACGAGGAACGGTTCTTTTTTCGTAGTATAAAATAAAAAAGGGAGGAGAGCTGATGCTGCTAATCAGCTCCATTATGAAAAAAACACGAAAAAGTTTTATCAGCGTATCAACTGTTATAAATATACAGAAGAAAAGTGAAGAAACCTTGTGGAGTTTGAAAACAGTTTTTAAAACGATTGTAAACAAACTATGAATGCGAACGGAGAAACAAAAGAATCTTTTATGGCGCGGGGTCTATAGACTTTTGGGCCGGGATTTGCTAAAATAGAGGCGGAAAGGGGTGGTGTTCATTGGTAGTGACGTACAAATGCCCCCAATGCGGGGCGGTCATGGAATTTGACGGCCAAAGCGGCAAGCTGCACTGCGACAGCTGCGGCACGGATATGCCTGTGGAGGAATATAAGAGGAAGTATGGAGAGACGGCCGGGGACGATACGGATCCGGAAGCGGACGGACCGCTGGGAGAGGACAGCTACGTGCGGGCCAAAGAAGAGGAAATCGAAACCGTTCGCGTGCAGATGTATCACTGTCCGAGCTGCGGGGCCGAGCTGGTGACCGACGAGCATACGGCGGCTGTGATCTGTTCTTTTTGCGGCAATCCGGGCCTGATCGCCGACCGGATGGACGGCGTGCGGCGGCCGAAGGCGGTATTGCCGTTCAAAATTACGCGGGAGCAGGCCGTAGAGCGTTTTTTGAAGTGGACGAAGCATGGGCTTTTGACGCCGCGGGAGTTTACCTCAAAAAATACGCTGGAGAAAATCACGGGCATGTATGTGCCGTACTGGCTGTACGATTATCAGGTGAACGTGGCCATGCGGGCGCGGGCGACCCGCAGCCATACGACGCGCCGCGGCGATACGGAGTATACATATACCGACCATTACCATGTGTTTCGCAGCGTGGACAGCGAGTTTGAGCGCGTGCCGGTGGACGCGTCCGAGCGCATGGAGGATAAGGTAATGGAGAGCCTGGAGCCGTACGATTACCAGGATTTGAAGCCGTTTGAGATGGGCTATCTCTCCGGATATTTGGCGGAGAAGTACAATTACACCAGCGATGAGCTGCAGGGACGGGCCAAAAACCGGGCCCGGGAAGCGGCGATCGGCGTAGCGCGCGGCACCATTGCCGGGTACCACACGGTAAGCGTGACAGATCAACGGGTGCAGATTCGCGAAAAGCACGTGGATTACGTGATGCTGCCGGTCTGGGTGCTCAATTACCGGTACCAGGGACAGAATTACGCCTTTACGCTAAACGGCCAGACCGGCCGCCTAAACGGGCGTCTGCCGATCAGCATGGGCAAGGTGGCAAAATGGTTCGGCATTATCAGCGGCTTATCCTTCGCGGGTCTGATGGCGATCTCGGTGATTGGAGGGCTGCTGATATGAGAACGATGGGAATCCGAAAGAAAACCGGTAAGCTGCGAGTTTTGGCGGCGCTGCTTTTGGCGGTTTCGTTTTTGCTGTGCGGCTATAGCGAGCTGGATCCGAAGGTATTTGACGAGGCCGGATTGTTTGACGAGAGCGAGGAAGCGATTCTGCAGCAGGAGATCGCGGAAGCGGCCGGGAGGCTGTCGTTAGACGTGGTGGTAGTGACGACCGACGATGCGCGGGGGAAAAGCGCCGCGCGGTATGCGGACGATTATTATGACGACCACGGATTTGGCTATGAAAAGGAAAACGGTTCGGGGATTTTGCTGCTGATCGATATGGATAACCGGCGGGTCGAGATTTCCACGGCAGGTCTGGCGATGGAGATGTATACCGACCTGGATGTGGACAATATGCTGGACGATGTGATCATGCCGCATATGCAGTCCGGCGATTATTTTGATGCCGGCCGGGCCTTTGTAAACTGTCTGGTGAAATACGGCACGAATGACGAAGTCGCGCTAAACGGATATTACGATGCGGCGTCGGAAACCTTTGTGAAGTATACGCCGGAGGAGATGAAGGCGAATGCGAGGAGCGCGGCTTTAAAGAAATCCTTTTCGGTCGGCAATATCGTGACGCGGCTGTTTATCGGCATGGTGATCGGCACGATCGGCGTGGGGATCATGGTCATCAACATCCGTAATCAGAAGGCGCCCGGCGGCCGGGTCTACATGAAGCCCGGCAGCGAGCGGGTGCGGGACCGCCGGGACTTTAAGGTGAATACGACGGTTACGACACGCCATATTGAGCGCAGGAGCAGCAGCGGCGGGGGCGGAGGCGGTTCCGGAAGCGGCCATACGTCCAGCCGTTCGAGCAGCAGCGGACGCAGCCATGGCGGAGGCGGGCGCAGCTTCTAAAGGAGAAGAGCCGAAAGAGAACCGGCGCGCTTGCCGCGCCGGAATATAGATAGAAAAGAGAAAAAGGAGAAACGATCGGAATGGAGCAGAAAAATCCTCTTGTAACGATTACTATGAACGACGGAGGCGTAATCAAGGCGGAATTGTATCCGGCCATTGCGCCGAATACGGTGCACAATTTTATCAGTCTGATTCAAAAGGGCTATTATAACGGCTTGGGCTTTCATCGGGTGATTAGCGGGTTTATGATCCAGGGCGGCTGCCCGGACGGGACCGGGGCCGGCGGGCCGGGGTACAGCATCCGAGGCGAGTTTGCACAGAACGGCTTTGAGAACGCATTGAAGCACGAGGCGGGCGTATTGTCAATGGCCCGCACGATGGCGCCGGATTCGGCCGGCTCCCAGTTCTTTATCATGCATAAGGCGTCGCCGCATTTGGACGGCGCGTACGCGGCGTTCGGTAAGGTGACGGAGGGCATGGATGTGGTGGACCGGATTGCGACAACGCGCCGGGATTTTCGCGATAAGCCGCTTAAGCCGCAGGTGATGGAGAGCGTGACGGTAGATTGCTTTGGCGTGGAGTATCCGGAGCCGGAGACGGTATAGGGCGGTGCGCGGGCCCTGGCGGAGAAGGCAAAGAGATGTATGGGCCTATCCTGAAAGAAGTATGAATATACCCATACAAAAAGAGAGGATTTGACATCCATTTTTCCTGCCTGTATAATAAGGCAGAATAGAGCAAAAGGAGGAAACCCGCCCGGTATGGAAATCTACTTCGACAATGCGGCGACGACTCAAGTATCCCCTCGCGTCAGCGCGGCGATCGTACAGGCCATGACTCAATTTTATGGCAACCCTTCGTCGTTGCATCATAAAGGCTATGAAGCGGAACAGGCCCTGAAAAAAGCCCGGACCGACCTCGCGTCCCTCCTAAAGGTCCAGGAAAAGGAAATCCTCTTTACCTCGGGGGGCACGGAATCCGATAATCTTGCCCTGATAGGCGCCGCTTATTCCCGCCGCCGCGCCGGCCGTCATTTGATTACGACCCGGGTCGAACACTCGGCTGTCCTGCGCACCGTGGCCTGGCTGGAAAACAACGGCTATCAGGTAACCTATCTCCCGGTAGACGCAAACGGCCGCGTACGCCCCAAAGACCTGCAGGACGCTTTGACCCCGGAGACCATCCTTGTGTCCGTCATGTACGTCAACAATGAAATCGGGGCCCGTGAACCGATTGAAGAACTCAGCCGTATTGCCAAAGCCTACAACCCTTCGATCCTGATTCACAGCGACGCCGTACAGGCTTTTGGCAAATACCGGATTCGTCCTGCCCAGGAGGGCATCGACCTGATGAGCGTCAGCGCCCACAAGCTGCACGGCCCCAAGGGCGCCGGCCTTTTGTACATTCGGGATAAAGTGCGCCTTGAGCCGCAGCTGCACGGCGGCGGCCAGCAAAAAGATCTTCGCCCCGGAACAGAAAACGTACCGGGAATCATTGGCCTCGCAGAGGCCGCCCTTGAATCCTACGAAGAACGCGAGACAAAGAACGAACGTTTGCGCGCCCTCAAAGAGCGCCTGCTCCAGGGCATTCTTGCCCTGGAGGATACGCATATCCATGGACTTGCGGATGAGGGCGGCGCGCCCCATATCGTCAGTGCGGGCTTTGCGGGAATTCGCAGCGAAACCCTCCTGCATGCCCTGGAAGAACGCGGCATCTACGTTTCCTCCGGTTCCGCCTGTTCTTCCAACCATCCTGCGGTAAGCGGCGTCCTTAGGGCCATTGCCAGCGAGCCGCAGTGGCTCGACAGCACGCTCCGCTTCAGCTTCAGCGACCAAAACACCGAGGAAGAAGTCGATGTCTGCCTGGCCGCTCTCCGAAAGCTCCTGCCGATGCTCAGACGCTACCGCCGCGCTTAGTCATTGGCCGGATTATATCCGGTCGCAACACGGGAAGCGCCGCATGGTTTATCGAAAAACGAAAGGAAACTGCCATGTATCAATCCTTTTTAATCAAATACGCCGAAATCGCCACCAAAGGAAAAAACCGCTATCTCTTTGAGGATGCGCTCGTACGTCAGATCCGTCGGGCCCTCAAACCGGTAGAAGGCAATTTCAAGGTATGCAAAGAGCAGGGGCGCATCTACGCTCACGCGGAGGGCGCATACGACTATGACGAAGCCGTTGAGGCACTGCGTCGTGTGTTCGGTATTGCGGCAATCTGTCCCGTCGTGATCCTGAAGGACGAAGGCTTTGAAAAGCTGGCGCAAGATAGCATCGCTTACCTGGACGCCGCCTACCCGGACAAGCATATCACCTTCAAGGTCATGGCACGGCGCGCCCGTAAAAACTACCCCAAAGACTCTTGTACGATCAATGCGGATCTGGGGGAAGCGATCCTGAATGCCTTCCCCGAAATCCGCGTCGACGTTCACAAGCCCGATATCTACCTAAACGTAGAAATCCGTGAAAATATTTACGTCTACTCCCAATCGATCCCCGGAGCCGGCGGGATGCCGGTGGGCACGGCCGGCAAAGCCATGCTGCTTCTCTCCGGCGGCATCGACAGCCCGGTGGCCGGCTATATGATTGCCAAACGCGGCGCCAAAATCGACGCCGTCTATTTCCACGCCCCGCCCTACACCAGCGAGCGCGCCAAGCAAAAGGTCGTCGACCTCGCCAAGCAGGTCGCCCGCTACTCCGGTCCGATCGAGCTGCATGTGGTAAACTTTACGGATATTCAAATGTATATTTATGATACCTGCCCCCACGACCAGCTCACGATCCTCATGCGCCGCTATATGATGCGCATCGCCGAGCAAATCGCGCTGGAAAACGATTGTCTCGGTCTGGTCACCGGAGAAAGCATCGGGCAGGTAGCATCCCAAACCATGCAGAGCCTGATGGCGACGAACGAAGTCTGCACACTGCCGGTCTACCGGCCGCTGATCGCCTTTGACAAGCAGGATATCGTGGAAATCTCCGAAAAAATCGGCGCCTACGAGACCTCGATCCTGCCCTATGAGGACTGCTGCACGATTTTTGTGGCCAAACATCCGGTAACCAAACCCAGCTTGAAGGTGATCGCCCGTTCCGAAGAAAAACTCGGCGGACGGATCGATGAACTCGTAAAAACGGCCCTTGAAACCCATGAAACAATTTGGGCCGATTAAGCAATAAATTAAAGAAGGGACAAAACCATTGGACAAAAAAAGACGGGCCGCCTTCCATAACCTGGGCTGCAAAGTAAACTCCTATGAAACAGAAGCCATGCAGCAGCTCCTTCTTGAAAACGGATACGAACTGGTGCCGTTTGAAGAGCCGGCCGACGTATATATTGTGAATACATGCACTGTCACCAATATCGCCGACCGCAAATCCCGTCAGATGCTTCATCGCGCCCGCAAGCAAAATCCTGGGGCCGCTGTCGTGGCCGCCGGCTGCTATGTCCAGGCCAGAGGCCGGGAAGCCCTTGCGGACGGAACCGTCGACATCCTGATCGGAAACAATCAAAAGGCGCGCCTGCCAAAGCTCCTTGAAGAATGGTTTGCCGAGCACGGCTCTACGCTCCCTTTGACGGCATTAACCGACCTGGTTCACGAAAGAACATACGAAAGCCTGGGTATTTTAAAGACCGGCAGCCACACTCGCGCCTTCCTGAAAGTACAGGACGGCTGCGACCAGTTTTGCAGCTACTGCATCATTCCCTATGCCAGAGGACGTATCCGCAGCCGCCGGCCCGAGGAGGCCGAGGCCGAAGTACGACGACTGGCCGCGGCCGGTTACAAGGAAATCGTCCTGACGGGTATTCATCTAAGCTCTTACGGGCTTGACTTTCCGGAGGAAAAACGCACGGCCGAAGCGCCGTTTGGCAGGGGGCTGGCGGGACTCCTTACCCGTCTCTCTCAGATTGAAGGGATTGAACGTATCCGTTTGGGTTCCTTGGAGCCGCGTATTATCACAAAGGAATTCATAGAAACGCTGAAGGGCAGCGCCAAACTGTGCCCCCACTTCCACCTGTCGCTCCAAAGCGGCAGCGACAGTGTGCTTAAACGCATGAATCGCCGCTATACGACCGAAGAATACCTGAATAAGTGCCGTCTTTTGCGGGAAAGCTTTGAAAAACCGGCGATTACCACCGATGTCATTGCGGGCTTTCCGGGAGAGACCGAGGAAGAGTTTGCGCAGACGCTGACTTTTGTAAAAAACGCGCAGTTTTACGAAATGCACGTATTCCCCTATTCGCGCCGCCGTAAAACGGCAGCCGACGCCATGCCGGGGCAGCTTTCCGAAGCAGAGAAGAAGGCCCGCGCCCACGCGCTGCTTACACTGGCTGACGAAATGTCCGAAGCCTACCGTCAAAGCTTTGCGGGACAGGAGGCTTCTGTTCTTTTGGAGGAGCCGGAGGGCGAAGGATACATGGCCGGCTACACGCGGGAGTATATCCGTGTCAAATGTGCCGGAGGATTGGAAATGGCTGGAAAAGAGGTTTACGGAAAAATCACTTGCCGAAATGGCAATTATATATTAGAATAGAAGAAGTATATCTGTTTTCGTAACAGTTTGGCGGCAGAGGAAAGAGAAGGACGTGAGAAGAATGGATAACGTGCATGTAACCCAGCATCTGTATCCGCAGGCAGAACAAAAGACAAAAGCCAGTCAGATTCTGGCCGAGGTGTATGATGCGCTGAAGGAAAAGGGGTATAACCCGACGAATCAGATTGTCGGCTATATCATGTCCGGCGATCCGACCTACATCACCAGCTACCGAAGCGCCCGCAGCATGATTATGCGGGTAGAGCGCGACGAGCTGTTGGAAGAGTTGGTGAAGTACTATCTTGACACTAGGCTGGCATGAGAATTTTGGGGCTTGATTATGGTTCCCGTACCTGTGGCGTGGCCGTCAGCGACCCGCTGGGGCTCACGGCCCAGGGACTGGAGACCATTGTACGCAAGGAAGAAAATAAGTTACGAAGAACACTGGCACGGATTCAGGAGCTGTGTGAGCAGTACGGCGTGGAGACGATCGTATTGGGCCTGCCCCTGAATATGGACGATACCATCGGCCCCCGTGCGGAGCAGACGCTTCTCTTTGCAGAGCAGCTGAAACGCCGCACCGGATTGCCGGTGGTTTTGCAGGATGAGCGCCTCACGACCGTGGAGGCGGAGCAGACGTTGATCGAAGCCGGCGTCCGGCGCGAACACAGGAAACAATATGTGGATAAGCTGGCAGCCGTATTGATATTGCAGGGCTATTTGGATGGATTGGCCCCGCGGACATAAAGCAGGTGACAAACGAATGGATGAAAAAATTGTTTTAACGGATGAATTGGGCGAGACGATTACGCTGTATGCAGTGGAGGAGACGCGCGTAGCCGGCGTCAATTATTTGTTGGCGGCACAAGAAGAGGGCGACGGCTCCTGTTTCATTTTGCGGGATGTGTCTTTGCCGGAGGAAGCCGAAGCAATTTATGAAATCGTGGAGGAGGAGGACGAACTGGATTATCTCTTCCACATTTTTAAAGAACTGGTCGGAGAGATCGACCTGGAATACTAAACGTTTTATCATTGTGCGGAAATAGGGCAAGGCCCGGAAAAATGGAGGTTTTGGATTGAAACAAAGAGAAAAAAAGAATACGCTTCATATCATCCCTCTCGGAGGACTCGAGAAGATAGGGATGAATATGACTGCCTTCGAATACGGAGACAGTATAATTGTGGTGGACTGCGGTTTGGCGTTCCCGACGGAGGACATGCCGGGGATTGACTTGGTGATCCCGGACACCACGTATTTAAAGGATAATATTTCCAAATTAAAGGGATTTTTTATTACGCACGGACACGAGGATCACATTGGCGCCATCCCCTATGTGATGCAGGATTTTGACGTGCCGGTCTATGCGACGCGCTTAACCCAGGCGATTATCGAGCATAAGCTAAAAGAACGGGGCATGACCCGTTCCGTAAAACGAAAGCAGGTCAAATACGGACAGACGATCAACGCGGGCTGCTTCCGGGTCGAGTTTGTCAGGACCAATCACAGCATAGTGGACGCGGCGGCGTTGGCGATTTTTACCCCGGTGGGGACGATTGTCCACTCCGGCGATTTTAAAGTAGATTACACGCCGGTGTTCGGCGATCCGATCGATTTGCAGCGGTTTGCCGAGCTGGGGAAAAAAGGCGTCCTCGCGCTGATGGCGGACAGTACGAATGCCATCCGCGACGGCTTTACGATGTCGGAACGCAGTGTCGGACGGACGTTTGAAACGATTTTTTCCGAGCACAAGAAAAACCGCATCCTGGTGGCAACCTTTGCCTCGAATGTGGACCGGGTGCAGCAGGTCATCAATACGGCCTACCAGTACAATCGCAAGGTGGTCGTAGAGGGGCGCAGCATGGTGACGATCATCGGCCTGGCCCAGGAGCTGGGCTGCATCAGCATTCCCAAGGGGACGCTGATTGATATCGAGGAGCTGAAAAACTATCCGGAAAACAAGACGGTCATCATTACGACCGGCAGCCAGGGCGAGTCGATGGCGGCGCTGTCGCGCATGGCGTCGGATATGCATAAAAAGGTCTCGATTCACAAGGGCGACGTGGTCGTTTTGAGCTCGACGCCGATTCCCGGCAACGAAAAGGCGGTTTCGCGCGTCATTAACGAATTATCGGAGAAGGGCGCCGAGGTCATTTTCCAGGATACGCATGTATCCGGACATGCCTGCCGGGAGGATCTGAAGCTTTTGTACAGCCTGTTAAAGCCGCACTTTGCCATCCCGGTGCATGGGGAGTACCGTCATCTGCAGGCGCAGCAGAAGATTGCCCTGGAGATGGGGATTCCCGAGAAAAATACGGTGTTGATGCGCTCGGGCGATGTGCTGGAGGTGACGGAGAACGCGCTGAAGGTGACGGGCCGGGTGCAGGCCGGCAGTATCTTAGTGGACGGACTGGGGATCGGCGATGTGGGGAATATTGTTCTCCGCGACCGGCAGAATTTGTCGCAGCATGGGATTATGATTGTGGTGCTGACACTGGATCGGGCCAGAGGGCAGGTCGTGGTCGGCCCCAACATTGTCTCCCGCGGCTTTGTCTATGTGCGGGAGTCGGAAAATCTGATGGACGAGGCTCAGAAAGTGGTCGAGGAGGCAGTTGAGAAGTGTCTGCGCCGCCGCGTCACGGACTGGGGGAAATTAAAATCGGTGATCCGCGACAGCCTGGGGGACTATCTGTGGAAGAAAATGAAGAGGGACCCGGTGATTTTGCCTATTATTATGGAGATTTAACAGGACAAGCGTATGAGCAATACAAATAAAACCGTCAAGCAGATTTCGTCGGCGGTCATTCAGACGGCCATGACCGTCATTTTCCTAACAATCGTGGTTATGGTATTTTATATCGCGATCCGCAAGGCTTACCGCTTCGGCCAGGAGGTGTTTGATATGAGCCCCATGGCCGAAGCGCCGGGCGTCGATAAACTGTTTATCGTGGAGGACGGGGTCTCCACGATGCAGTGCCTGGAGAGTCTGGAGGGAGCGGGCTTGATCCGCGATAAAAATATAGCGCGGTTTTTGGAGTTTTTCTTTGAGTATGAAATCTACCCGGGGACCTATACGCTCAATACCTCGATGACGGTCAAAGAAATTCTGGCGGAGCTCAACGAAAAGCCGCCGGAGGAGACAGCTGCGGAGACAACGGCGGCGGCCGCTACGGCAGCGGAAACGACTTCCTCGGCCGAGACGAAGGAGATCATAGAGGGGGACGACTGATGGATGAGGAGCGTCTGGCTTCCTACCTTCATTCCCTGGAAGAGGAGGACAGCCCTCTCATGCAAAAGATCGCCAGGGAGGCGGTGGACGCCCGTATACCGATTCTTCGCCGGGAGACGGCCGGCTTATTGAAAACGCTGGTGTCAATCAAACAGCCGCGACATATCCTGGAGGTAGGCACGGCGGTGGGATATTCAGCCCTTTTGATGGCACGGCATATGCCGCCGGACGGTCGGATTACAACGATCGAAAAAGAGGAAAGCCGGGTCCGCGCCGCCCGTGACCATTTTTATCAGGCGGAGGAAGAGCGCCGGATTACGCTGCTTTGTGGGGACGCGGCGCTGATTTTAAAAGAGCTGGAAGGCCCCTTTGATTTTATCTTTATGGATGCGGCGAAGGGGCAGTATATTCGCTTCCTTCCAAAGGTGCTGCGGCTTCTGCCGCCCGGCGGCGTTTTAGTATCGGACAATGTACTGCAGGAGGGAAGTATCCTGGAATCCCGTTTTGCCATCCCGCGCCGCGAGCGGACGATTCACAGCCGGATGCGGGCATACCTATATGAGCTGACGCATTGTGAGGAGCTTCAGACGGCGGTGGTTCCGATCGGCGACGGAGTGACGATCAGTACGCGGCTCTTATCCGGGCCGGCGGCCTTTCGGGGGGAAGGGGATCAAAATGACGGACAATCCTAGAAAAAAACCGGAACTGCTGGCGCCGGCCAGCTGCCTGGAGGTATTGAAAACGGCCGTGGTTTTCGGCGCGGACGCGGTTTATATCGGCGGAGAAGCATACGGGCTGCGGGCAAAAGCGAAGAATTTTTCACTGGAGGACATCAAAAAAGGAGTGGATTTTGCCCATGAGCGGGGAGCCCGCGTCTATATAACGGCCAATATCCTGGCGCATAACCGGGATATGGACGGAGTGAGGGCATATTTTGAGGAGCTTCGGGACATAGGGGCGGATGCTCTGATTATCGCGGATCCCGGCGTGTTTGACATAGCGAGGGATGTGCTGCCAGAGATGGAGCTGCATATCAGCACGCAGGCCAACAGCACGAATTACGGGGCCTTTTGCTTCTGGCATCGCCTGGGAGCCAAACGCGTGGTGGCGGCCAGAGAGCTGTCTCTTTCGGAAATTCGCGAGATTCGCGCGCAGCTTCCGGACGGGCCGGAGATCGAAGCCTTTGTCCATGGGGCGATGTGCATTTCGTATTCGGGCCGTTGCCTGCTGAGCAATTATCTGGCGGGCCGGGACGCCAACCAAGGTTCCTGCACGCATCCCTGCCGCTGGAAATATGCCGTGGCGGAGGAAAGCCGCCCGGGCCAGTATCTGCCGATCGAGGAGAACGAGCGGGGAACCTATCTTTTTAATTCCCGCGATCTGTGTATGGTGGAGCACGTCCCGGAGCTTGTGGAGGCCGGCATTGACAGCTTTAAAATCGAAGGCCGCATGAAGGCGGCGCTCTATGTGGCGGTGGCGGTGCGGACATACCGGCGGGCGATCGACGATTGCTTTACATCGCCTTTGCTGTATGAGAAGAATCGGGAATGGTACCGACGAGAAATCAGGAAATGCACGACGAGAGAATTTGGCACAGGCTTCTTTTTCGGAAAGCCGGGAGCGGACATGCAGGTGTACGACGCCAGCACGTACAACCAGGAGATGGTGTATTTGGGGATGGCGGGGGAGCAGCGGTCCGACGGGGCCGTGTTCTTAGAGCAAAAGAATAAGTTCTGCGTGGGTGAGACGATTGAGATTATGAAGCCGGGCGGCGAGGATGTGCCGGCAATCGTTGAGACAATCCAGGATGAGGAAGGAAACCTTCAGGACAGCGCGCCGCACGCCAGACAGAAGCTGTGGGTAAAACTCAGCGTATCGCCAAAGCCGTACGATATCCTGCGCCGGGCAGCCGGCGAGGCGTCAAACGGATGAGAGAGATCCGCCTATGGGGCTTGACAGACGTCAAACCGATCAAACGTATTCGCCCGCAGGCCATGGGGCCGACGGGCGAACCGGTGAAAAAGCAGCGATTTTAAGGCCGACCGGATACAAAAATTTCAGCCGGCAGACGCCGCCGGATTGTTTTTGCCGCAATACAGGCCGCGGCGACTGAGACAATGTCCTTGATCAAATACGGAATGGACATAATGAGGGCGGAAGCCCAGAAGCTCAGTCCGTTTAGGCGGGCATAGTGAACCACTCCGAACAGGTGGAGAATCAAAAGCCCCAGCAGGCCGGAGAGAATCGCAAACGGTAAAGAAGGCTGCCTGTGGCTGAGCCCGCACAAAAAGACCATAAAGGGGAAGCCAAGGATAAATCCGCCGGTCGGGCCGACCAGCACCTCAACGCCGCCGCGCAGGCCGGAAAAAACCGGCAGGCCAACGACCCCTAACAGGATCCAGATGAATACGGACCAGATGCCGGCGGGGCCCAGCAGATAGCCGATCAGGGCCATACCAAAGGTCTGCAGCGTGATCGCGACGCCGCTTGGCATAGGGACGGAAATCAGGGAAGTGACGACGGCAACTGCGGTAAACATACCGATCAGGGCCAGCTGTTTTGTAGAAAGTTTTTGATTCATAGGTTCTCCTTGTAAAATGGGGCGCCGCGATGAAGTTTCATCGGGGCAGATTATGGAAAGATTGCTCTGTCGGTACGCCGGCCGGTGAAACGACATTAGTAAAAGTATAAAAAAAACACTCGGAAAAGTCAACAAAAAAAGGAAGAACAATCCTATGTTTTGGTTACTGTCAGGCATCCTATGCCTTATCTACTATGTTCTGCTGGAAAACCTGGCGGCCGGCCAGGAGCTGACGATTGTCTGGCTGCTGCTGGCGCTCGTTTTTTTGTGCATGTACCTCTATAAGGCATATCGAAAAGCACATCCCTGCAAAAAGAAGCGGCCGCTGTGGCAAAAGACGTTCTGCTATACAAGCCTGGCGCTGTTTTTGGTGCTGGCCGGTGTCGCGGGAAGCCGGATTGTGGCGGGGATGTTTCTCTCGGTCCCGCAGGAGCTTCCGTATATCGCGATTCTCAGCGAGGAGGAATTGGAAGGAGAGTCGGAGCAGGAGCTGGTAGACCGTCTGAATCGCGCGGTGGCGTACCTGGAAGCAAACCCGCAGACCTGCGTGATTGTGTCGGGAGGCTGGGATTCCGAGAAGGGCTCGTCGCGGGCTCATGTGATGTATCTCTACCTGCTGCGCCATAATATTGGAAATGAGCGGATTTTTTGGGAGACGTATTCCCGCAGTACGGTGGATAACCTGATAAACAGCACGGCGATTGCCGGCGGGAGGTGGTCAAAGCTGGGGATTGTGGTCAGTGACTATTTTGCTTACCGGGCGGTGCGGATCGCCCGCAATACCGGGCTGCCCAATGTCTGCGGGATACCGTCCGCCACGCCGTTGTGGCTTTTGCCGCATCGTTTGACGGCGGAATTGTTGTGGGTTCTGCATGATAAATTTTTAGGGATTTGACGATAGGTCCGACGGACGGCCGTTGAGTGGAAGAGCCGGCTTCCGGCACAAATACCGATTATGGATATGGGAGGGAAAGAAGATGGCAAAGCTGTATTTCCGCCATGGGGCTATGGGAAGCTCCAAAACGGCCAACGCCCTGATGGTGGACTATAATTACTATGAGCGAGGAAAGAGAGCGCTGTTGGTAAAGCCTAAATTGGACGACCGGGACGGCGAAGGAATCATGCGTTCTCGTATGGGGCTGTCGAAGGAGTGCGGCTTTGTGGAGGACCTGGTGCGGATGAGCGATGAGGAGTTGCGCGGCTACGACTGTGTGATTGTGGACGAAGCGCAGTTCTGCACAAAAGAACAGGTGGAGTTTTTTGTGCACATTGTGGACGATCTGGAAATTCCGGTAATCTGTTATGGACTGCGCACCGACTTTATGCATCGTTTTTTCGAAGGAAGCATGTGGCTGATGGCCTGGGCCGACGCGATAGAAGAGATTAAGACCGTGTGTTGGTGCGGCCACGCGGCTACCTGCAATGCCCGGATTGACAGCGCGGGAAAGATGGTGCGCGAAGGGGAGCAGGTGGTATTGGGCGCCAACGACAAGTATATTTCGCTGTGCCGGAAACATTACAATGAAGGAAATACAGGGCCGCGCGGGAGGTTGCAAGGGTAGAAAAAGAGGGCTCCGTGCGAGGTTGATTTCTGTGCAAGAGGCCCTTTTTTACCGCTTTGTACCGCCTTGCCGGGCGGTTGCGAAAAAGCTGGAAAAAAAGCCGAAAAATCCTTTACGGATAGGCTTTTTTTGGTTATAATGTATACGTTGTATGCGACACAAAGGGGGCTGCCTTGTCGACCTGACCGAGGACAGGGGCCTAAAATAATTCAGGAGGAAACAGTAACATGGCAAAGTGGGTGTGAATGGGGCATATGAGAAAGATATTAACCTTGCAATATCGCTGTATTTA
>CANSWW010000005.1 GCA_947650845.1 uncultured Lachnospiraceae bacterium | reverse complement strand
GCTTCATCGGCGTGAAGATACAGCCGATGAAGCCGGCCGCCATTCCGGCAATCCCGATCAGAGCCACAAAAATCATCCAGGCGGTCCCGGCCGCAGTCCCCTGCAAAATCAGCGCCGGGTTAAAAATAAACGCGTAGGGGATGATAAAGGCCGGCAAAGACAGCCCTACCGCCATCCAGCCTGTTTTCATCGGCGAGGAATCGGCCAGACCGGCCGCCGCGTACGCCGAAATCGCCACCGGCGGCGTAATCCCCGAGAACACGCCGAAATAGAGGGCGAACAGGTGGCTTGCCATCGGATTGCAGCCCATCTTAATCAGCGCCGGCACCGCGATCGCCGCTACCATGATATAGGCCGCGCTCGTCGGCAGGCCCATGCCCAACACGATCGAAGCCAGCATAACCATCGGCAGCACCATATAGAGGTTGCCGCGGCCTAAGTTGATGATGATGCTTGCAAACTTTACGCCGATTCCCGTCTCATTCGATACGCCGATCACAATCCCGGCCGCCGCGCAGGTCACCGCAATCATCACCGCCCCCCGGCCGCCCTTAGCCAGAGCCCGGATCAGCCCCCGCACGTCCAGCCGCCCTTTCTTCTCCGCCAGAAGGATCAGCACGATCACACCGATTCCGTAAAGCGCCGCCTTGTAAGCGGAAAATCCCAGCACCATTGTCACGATGATTACCGCCAGCGGCGCCAGCAGATAGCTCTTATGGATCAGCAGCCATTTCCAGGAAACCTGGTTTTCCTCCGCCTCCGCTCCTTTGAGTCCCACGCGGTTGGCCTCAAAGTGCACGGCAATGAAAATCGCGATAAAATAGAGGATCGCCGGGATGGCCGCCGCCACGCAAAGGCTCAGATACGAAATTCCCACGTATTCCGCCAGCAGAAACGAGGCGGCGCCCATCACAGGCGGCAGGATCTGGCCGCCCGTGGAGGCGGAGGCCTCTACCGCTCCCGCAAAGACCGGCCGGTAGCCCGTCTTTTTCATCAGCGGGATCGTATATACGCCCGTCGAGGTGACATTCGCCGTCGAGCTGCCGGAGATCATCCCCATCAGCCCGCTGGCCACCACCGCCATCTTGGCCGGGCCTCCCTTGGCCTTCCCGGTGAGGGCAAACGCCAGGTCGATAAAAAATTTGCCCGCGCCCGAGAATTCCAAAAACTCTCCGAACAGGGTAAACATAAAGATAAAGGTCGCCGAGGCCGCCACCGTCGAACCAAAAATACCGTTCGTGCTCAGGCACATCTGCTCGGCCATCCGCAGGACCGTCGTCCCGGTATGGCGCAGCCTCCCATGGAGATATTTCCCGAAAAACGCGTACCCGATCGCCACCAGACAGACCACGACCATTCCCCAGCCGGCCACACGCCTCGTCGCCTCCAACACCGCCACGATCAGAAAAATCGCCACCGCATAGTCAAGCGTCGTCAAAGGCGACACAAAGGGGATACGCAAAAGCAGCCGGTCATATGCGATCTGGCTTAAATAGACAAGCCCGAACAGCACGGCAGCAAACCACACAAAGTCCACGATCCCCGGCTTGGAAAGCTTCCCCTTGCGGGCCGCCGGAAAAATCAAAAACGCCATCGGCAAGAGGAACATCAGATGCGTCGTACGCATCTTGTACGCTTCCAGTATTCCGGTTGCCGAGGTATACAGATGAAAGCACGCCGCCAAAAGCCCCATCACAAAGACCACCTTCCCCGCAAGCTCTGCCAGGGAATGCTTTGATTTCGTATTAGTATCCACTGTTTTTCCCTCTCCTGTAAGAGGGCTGCCGCAGGTTCCCAAACCAGGGGGTACGACAGCCCCGTTCCTTGTTATTCCTGCAAAGCGCCCGCTTCCTTGTAGTAGCGCGCCGCTCCCGGATGCAGATCGGCCTCAAGCCCCGCGAGGCTGCTTTCCGGCCCCGTCATATAGCTGGCAAAGCCCGAATTTACATTGCCCAAAATCTCGATCCCTTCCGGGGAATTGAGAAACTTCGTAATCTCATAGACGACATTCTCATCGGCGCTTTCGGCGGCACATACCGTAATCACCACGCCGACGCTGGCCGTATCCGCATCGATGCCGTTGTAGGTGCCGGAAGCAATCGTCTTGCTCAAATACCCCTGCCCGCACAGCCAGTCCACAGCCTCCGTATCCAGGCTCAAAAGCTTGATCTCGCGCGAAGCCGCAATCTCCGAAATGCTCGAATACGGTACGCCGGCCAAGACCGCCACCGCATTTAACTGCCCGTCGGTAAAGAGCGTGGAGGCGTCGCCGATATTCAGATACTCCACCTTGCCGCCCCAGCTGGCAATATCGTCGTATGTCACCCCATAGTACGAGAGAATCTTGCGAAACAGCGACTCAATTCCGCTGCCCTGCGCCCCGACCGAGACCTTGAGCGGATATTTTTGCTCGACCAGCTCGGCAAAGCTGTTGACCGGCACATCGGAGGAAACCGCTACATGCAGCACCGACTCCATCACCGAGGCCACGCTGTAAAAGCCGGACAGCTTTTCCGGGAAGCTCCCCTCCCCCAACAGCGCTTCGTGGATCGTATCGCTCTGGGAGTGGGCAATTACCGTATCGCCGCTGCTTAGCAGCGATAAATTCGACGCGGCGGCCCCGACCTTTACCGTGCAGGTGATATCCGGCGCCAGGCTGTTGATATATTCCCCGATCTGGATTCCCATCGCGTATACCGAACCGGTCTCCGCGCCAAATGTCATCGTCAAATCATAGAATTCCGGCAGGGACGACCCGCTTTCACTGCCGCCTGTATTTTCCCCGCCGCCCGTGTTTTCCTGGCCGGACGCCGTCGCATTCCCATCGCCCTGCCCGCCCGCGGCCTCTGTCGTTTTCCCGCCGTCCTGCCCGCATCCGCCAAGCAGCATTGCCAGCATACATACCGCCAGCAGCCAACCGTGTACCTTCTTCATTCCTTTGTCCTCCCATTTTTTATTTGTTTCAAACCGCATCGCCCGGTTTTCATGGCTCGCGGCCGATTCTCACAGATTGTGATACCAGTGTCAAAAGCCCTGCCTACCGCTGTACCCGACCGGATCCGTTGCCGGCCGCCAGCGCTTCCACCTCCGCCACGGAAACCAAGTTAAAATCGTGTTCGATCGAATGCTTCAGGCAGGAGGCCGCCGCCGCGAAGCCGATCGCCCGCTCCGGTTCAAACCCCTGCAGCAGGCCGTAGATCAGTCCGGCGCCAAAGGAATCGCCGCCGCCCACACGATCCACAATATGGATCGGATAGACCGGTGAAAAATACGCCTTGTCCTCCTCGCGGGAGTAAAGCATCCCGGCCCAGTCATTGTCTGTCGCCGAGTGAGAGCCTCTGAGGGTAATTGCCACCTGCGCACAGCCAAAGCGTTCGGACAGCCGGCGCGCCACCTGTACATACCCCTCATGATTCAGTTGTCCGCTCTCGATATCCGTGCCTTCGGCTTCTATCCCGAACACATCCTTGGCGTCCTCCTCATTGGCAATGCATACGTCCACATACGGAAGAAGCTTTGCCATCACGGCTCCGGCCTCTTCCCGGCTCCAGAGCTTTTTGCGGTAATTCAGGTCGCAGGAGATCGTCACGCCTCTCTCCTTCGCCGCCTTGCAGGCCTCCAAACAGATCGCCGGCAATTCCCCGCCCAGCGCCGGCGTGATGCCGGTCCAGTGAAACCAATCGGCGCCCGCAAAGATCGCGTCCCAGTCAAAATCCGCCGCGACGGATTTGGCGATCGAGGAATGGGCCCGGTCATAGATCACCTTTGACGGCCGCTGCGAGGCGCCTTTTTCACAAAAATAAATTCCCAGCCGGCTGCCGCCCCTCGCCATATAGCGGGTATCCACGCCGAACTGCCGCAGGGCGTTGACGGCGCACTGGCCGATCTCGTGCTCCGGCACCTTGCTGACAAAAACGCTCTCCAGCCCGAAATTCGCCAGTGAAACCGCCACGTTTGCCTCTCCGCCCGCATAGCTCACCTCAAAACGGCTGCTCTGCAGCAGGCGCATATACCCCTCCGGATTCAGGCGCATCATGATTTCCCCGAAGGTGACTGCTCTTTTTGCCATCTCTTTTCCTCCTTGCCCCTGCCAGGGGCTGCCCCCAAGCGCCGAACCGCCGGAAGGCCTCCTGTCTTTTACCGCGATTTTGCTAAACTCCGGCCGCTTCCGCCAGCTGCCTGGCCCTTCGTGTGATTTCATCCCAGCGGCCCTCCCGTACCAGCTCCGGGCTTGTCAGGCTTCCGCCCACACCGGCTCCGGCTGCGCCGGCCGCCAGATATTCGGCAATGTTTTCCGCCCCGATCCCGCCGACGGCCATAAAGCGAATCTGCCCAAGAGGGCCTTTCATCGCCTTCAGATACCCGGGGCCCAGCTCACGGGCCGGAAACAGCTTTACAAAATGGGCGCCCGCCCGATGCGCCGCCATGGCCTCGCTGGCCGTCGCCGCGCCGGGGATCGAAACAAGCCCTCGCTCCCTGGTCAGCGCAATCACCTCACCGTTGACATCCGGCGAAATGATGAAGCGCCCGCCGGCCGCCGCCGTCATCTCCACCTGTTCTTGGGTCAGTACGGTTCCCGCCCCTGTCATCAGTTTTCCGGCAAATTCTTTTTCTATACATCCGATCGTATCCGCCGTGCCCTGCCACGTTTCAGGCTTCGCCGCGTCGTAGGTAATCTCCGCCAGGCGGATCCCGCCCTCATACAGCGCTTCCACGACCCGTCCGCACATATCCGGCGCAATACCGCGCAGGATAGCGATGACCTTATACCGTTCCACCCACTCTAAGACCTCTTCCTGCATAGCCCCTCCTTTTTCTTATTTTTGATTTTATATTCGTATTATAACATTATCATCTATATTATGCAATATATATTTAAAAATATTTTCGTACAAAAAAATACCAGACTCTTTGTGTTTTCAATGAGTCTGGCATTTCCCTCAAATATATAATACTGTGAAAACGACGGCCGCGGTAGATCCAGGCTTCCCTGCGGCACACGGAAATTCCCGCTTAGTGCTGCTCCATTCCTGACCTGACACGGTTCACAGGCTTCCGTTGCGCAGGACCCAAATCCATCTGCGCGAAGCCGCCGTTTCACAGTACCACTAAAGTATACTATCGCAGCCCCTCCTTGTCAATGGCCTTTTCATTTTTGAGACGCGCTCTCAGTTCCCGAAAAAAACGCGTCATCAGCTCGGCGCACTCCTCCTGCAGCACGCCCGTGCGCACCTGCACCTTATGGTTGAAGCCGTCCATCTCCAGCAGATTGACCACCGAGCCGGCGCAGCCTGACTTCGGGCTCATACAGCCGATAATCACCTCATCCATGCGGCACTGCAAAAGCGCGCCCGCGCACATCGGGCACGGCTCCAGCGTCACATACATGCGGCAGCCCTCCAGACGCCAGTCGCCCTCTTTTTTACAGGCGCGGCGGATCGCGATGGCCTCGGCGTGGGCCAGCGTATTGTGGTCGGTCGTACGACGATTATAGCCGCGGGCTACAATCCGGTCCTCCCGCACGATCACGCAGCCGATCGGCGATTCGCCCAGCGCATACGCCTTACGGGCCTGCCGCAGGGCCTCGCGCATAAAACGTTCGTCCTGTCTTTCCTCTGTCCCGGTCATATGCTTCACCGCTTGGCGCTGCTCTGTTCGCGGTAAAATGCTTCCGCTTCCGTGATGTTTCCTGCCTTTTGATCCTGCAGGATGCGGATCAGCGCCTCCAGCTTATCCGCCTGCATGAATTCTTTGCCGATATAGGATTCATAGTCGTTGCTGAGCGTTAAGGACGCGTTCTTGATATATTCGGCATTGTCCGCCAGCTCCTTGCCGGTCTGGCTGCAGGCCGTCTCCATCTGGCTGATCCGCTCCCGGCTGCCGGAGACGATTTCCTCGGTAATCGCAGGCTTGGTCGTGCTGATGAAGTAGGCCATCGCCTCCTCCTTCTTAGCGGACAGCTCGTCCTTCTCCTTTTCCTTATCGGCCAGCTCCTTGTCAAAGCTGCCAAGATCGTAGTGCTCCTCCGTTTTCTCGCGCCGGATGGAGCGGGTGATGGAATTCATCTTTTTGCGGTTCTTCGCGATCGCGCGGCGTACCTGCCCGGCCTCCAAAAGCACCTGGCGATGCGCGTCCTTCGTCACGTTGCCGACCACGATATAGAGGCCGCCGAATACGATAATCACGCCCAGGTAAATCAGGATCAGCCACAGCGGCTTTTTCTCCGGCAGCAGCCAGAAGAGCCCGCAGGGGATTCCCACACAGCAGATGAGGAAGGTGAGGATCATCGTCAATACTTCTTTCACCGAACGGGGAAAGTACAGCGCGTAGAAGAGCGTGGAGTTGCAGAAGGCCGGAACATGGTTCTGCTTGAGCATCGTCTTGATCTTCCCGTTCATCTCTTTATTTTCTTCTTTAAAGGGCGCAAGCTGGGCTTCGATGCGCTCCTTCATGCCCTGCTGCTTGGCCTTTTCCCGTTTCGCGCGGATTTTTTTCATCGAATCCTGCAGCTTGGCGATTTCCGTGTCATAGCTTGACGACAGCTCGTCCTTTCTCTTCTTGATCGTGCTGTTGACCGTATCCTCCACTGCTTTCTTTTCCGAGGCTAAAAGCTTTGACTGGCGCTTTTTTGAAAGCTCCAGCTCCGCCTGCTTGGCGCGGGCCGTCTCCAGCTGCGTAAGCGCCTCTCTCGCTTCTGTTAAAAACCCGATCGGATCCGTAAATTCTTTTGCCATATCTGCTCCTTTGGGCCTCTGTTTTTATAGAAGGCCGTTTCTTTGGTCCTTTTTTCTCTGCTACTAGATTACCGCAAATCTCCGGCGCGGGCAAGGGGGGTTTTTACTTTTATTCTATGACGACGGTCTTAGGAGCTATAAAGCTGCTTTTCTGCGGTTCCTATATACAGAACGCGGCGTATAACGGAATGGCGTACAACGCTCCCTCCGTCCCAAAATTCTTCTCCGACATCCGGAGCAAGCGCTGCGGCGCGTAGCGCTTTTGAAAATATTTCAGGCTTTTCGCCTGCGTGTTCCCGCCCGATTTCACTTCCACCGGCAGGATCCGCCCTTCCTTTTGTATCACAAAATCCACTTCGTAGGACGGCGAATCCGATGTCCAGTAAAACAGGCTATATCCGTTTGTTTTCAATGCCTGAGCCACATAGTTTTCCGCCAGCGCCCCTCTATACGTATCCGAAAGCTCTCCTCTTACGATATTTTCCGGCCAAATTCCTGTAAAAGCCGCCAACAGCCCTACATCCGACAGATACAGCTTAAACGCCGATACATCCCGAAACGCGACCAGCGGAAGCTCGGCCTGCCCGACCCGGCTGCACTCCAACACAACACCCGAGAAAACCAGCCAGGCGATGGAATCCCCGAATAAGCCGGCCGTCGCCCCTTTACGGATCAGCTTATACTGAAATTTCCGGTTTTCCTTTGCCAATTGGGCCGGCATGGAATAAAAAGCATTGCGGATCTTCGTGCTCTCGCCGGCACTGGAATACTTTGCCATATCCGCTGTGTAGGAATTGAGGATCATTCCCTGCATTTCCGGAACATTGACGAGGGAACCATGCGCCAGATATTGATTCACCGCCGCCGGCATTCCGCCGATCAGCAAATATCGATGATACCACTGAAGCAGCTCCCGGTGTATTGGCTGCGGCATTTCTTCCATCGATTCAAAATGCTCCCGGATCAGTGTGACAAAATGCTTCTGTCCCATCGCCTGCAAAAACTCGTCAAACCCCAAAGGATACAAGGTCTTTAAAATCACCTTGCCCACCGGAAAAGAATATCGCTCCCGGTTTACCGCCACTCCCAGCAGGCTTCCCGCCGCCGCAATAGGGTATTCCGGCGCTTCCTCACAAAAATATTTCAAAGAAGTCAGAGCCCGTTCACATGCCTGAATCTCATCAAAAATCAGCAGAGTCTCCTCCGGGATGATTTTCTGTCCAAAATATTCTTCCAAAAGCCGAATCAGCCGATCCGGCTGCAGCTCTCCTTCAAAAAAAGCCGCAACTGCCGTCATCCTCTCAAAATTCAGATACAGACAATTTTGAAAGTATCGATTGCCAAATTCTTGTAAAAGCCAGGTTTTTCCTACCTGACGCACTCCATATAAGACGAGCGGCATCCTGTCCGCGCGCAGGTTCCGCCACTCAACCAGCTCTTCCATCATATTCCGTTCCATGACGCCATCTCCCTCCTGCTGTCTTTTAGGTCTTGCCTGCTTTTGAGTCTTGTCTCCGTCTGCTCTCGCTTTCCGAGGCCCTTTTCTGCCCTTAGTATACTATAGATATGCCCTGTTTTCAACGAAAAATCACTTGAAAATGATTTTTTCTTCAAAAAAAGTCGCTCGCAAGTGATTTTTTCCATCGATCATACCATAAAAGAAGCGGCGGGCCCTCCGGCCAGCCGCGTTCCTCATGTTCCTATACATCATAAAATTCTTCGTCCGCTTCCTCGCCGGTCCACGCCTCCGCCGCACCGGGCCGGTAGCCGTTCTCCCCGTCCTTTGCCTGCTTCTTTCGCCTGCGTCCGCCAAGCGACAGCTTGGGAAGGCGGTTATGAAGCCGATCCCACAAATCGGGCTTTATCCCGGCCCCATCGCCGGCATCCGTTTCGTTTCCTTCGGTTGGGGGGGGCGCCTGGAGGACGTTCGTCCCGTCGGCCAGCTTGCCGGCACCCTTCGCTTCCTCTTCCGCCATCCGGCGGCGGATGCTTTCCTCCATCTCCTTTAAGTCGGTCTTTTTCTGCGTGATGACCACAAAGGAGATCGTCACCCGGAACAGATCGCCGTCTAAGTATATCTTGAAGGTTCCGTTCATCAGCTCCGTCATGTCCTTGGCGATCGACAGCCCCAGGCCGCTGCCCTCGGTGCTGCGCGATACGTCGCCGCGGATGAAGCGCTCTGTCAGCTCATCGGCCTTAATGTTGAGCGGCGCTTGAGAAACGTTCTTCATCACGAAGAAAATCCGGCCGAATTTCTCAAACACGTCGATATACACCCGTGTCCCCGGCATCGCGTATTTCTCCGCATTGCGGTAAAGATTCTCCAGAATCCGCCACACATAACGCCCGTCGGCCATAATATACACCGGTTCCGTCGGTACGCTGGGGATCACGGTCAGATTTTTGGCCTCGAAGCGATCCATAAACTCCCCGCCCGTCTGGTTAATCAGCTCAATGAAGTCAATTTTGTCGAGGTTCAGCTGCAGCGTCCCCGAGCTGGCCCGCGAGGCCTCCACCAGGTCCTCGGTCAGCGTTTTCAGCCGTTGGGATTTCTTATCCAGCACATCGATATAGCCGCGTATCTTCGCATCCTCGATATTTTCCCGTTTCAACAGATCGACGTAGTTGATGATCGAGGTCAGCGGCGTCTTGATATCATGCGACACATTGGTAATCAGGTCGGTTTTCATGCGCTCGTTTTTGACGGAATTCTCGATCGCGTTTTTCAGGCTTACGTTGATACGGTTAATCTGAATGGCCAGCCGCCTGGCTTCGCCCGATAAATTCTCCAGCGGCAGATGATACTCCAGGCTTCCGTCGGCAATTTTTTTCACGCCGGCGTGAATCTGCTTCATCTGAGAGGACCGCCAGACCAAGAATACGCCTACCGCCCCGTTAAAGGCCAGGTACAAAAACAGCGAGCTCGCGCTGGCGTAACGGATACTGGTTCCCCATACAAAGTTTACGATAAAGTAGATGCAGAACACCGAGAGCGTTTTCCAGGTGGTGTCCCCCGCGTTCAAGAGCAGATTCCACAGCCGCTTGAGCTGCCCGCCGCACCAACGAAGCGGCTTCATGCACCAGGCAAGGAAACGAGCCGTCAAGCTGTTCTTCCAGAAGGTCCGCGCCTTGATGCGCCGCACCAGTCCAAAGAAGCCCAGCCACACCATGAGATACGCCAGCACCACCTCCATGCACAGCAGGCCGACCAAGAGTATGGCACTAAGCCCTTCTTTTTGGTAAGACACATAGGCCGACATAAGCTCAACGATCAGAACGCAGCCAAAAAGGAAAACGCTCGCCATCGCCGCAATGCCGCAGGCGCCCAGCTCGGTGGGAATCCGGTCATATCCGTTCAGATAAATTCCTTCCACACCTTCTCTATGCCCGCTCAGAAACATCAGCCACACCATCATTACAAGCATTGTTACGACACCGCCGGCCAAAATCCCGGCCGCTCCGAACACCTGTCCCCGATATCCGGCATAGCTGACGGCTTCCATGCTATAAGAATCTTCATAGACCATATGATTGGTATCCAGACCCGCCACAATACGCACCCGGCTGTAACCCGTCCAGGCATGCTCCTTCAAATACACATGCGGCAGCCAGCTCTGCTCCCCCAGCGTCGTATCCATCTGCTGGGTATCGCTGTCATAGCTGTAATAGGCGTTCATGGACTCCGTGGATAGAACCGTTCCGGACGGCGTATCCGGATCGCCGTAGACCCGCTTTGTATCTCCCTCCTCCAATACGATCTGATAAGAAAGGTTGCTGGCAGTATTCTCCAGAATATACTGACAATGATGGTACTCCCACAGGCAGTTCCATAAAAAATGGCGCGTCAGGCTATACAGCTCGCTGACATCGTCCGCCTCTGCCCGGGTATCACGATACAGATTCAGATAATGGATCAGTTCTTCGCGGATGCTCTGCCGCGCCTCGTCCGCCGCAGCGTTTTCCGGCGAATCCGCTTCCTCTATCGGTTCCGAATCAGAAACCGGGGTCTCCGTGCGCACGCCTTCGGAATATCCCGCCCCCGAATCTTGTGACCCGGAGTCGGTATTTGAGCCGGCCGGCTCCTCGGAAGCAAGCGTGCGCAGCGTCTCCTCCAGTCCGTCCAGCTCCTCCGGCGATACAAATACGCCTTCCCGCGAGTACCCTTCCGGCACCGCCCGCAGCATGGCCAGCAGTTCCTCCGCCGAAAGCTCCTCTAATTTGTCCGTCAACGGGATCTCAAACTCGTTTTCCGATTCCTTCGGTTGGCTCAGGGCCTCCTGCACCCGCTCTTCCCGGACATCCCAGGCATCTTCTGCCAGGCCGGTTAAGGCATTCTCCCGGTTCCAAAGGCACCACAAAACACGCACCGGCTCCGTCTCGATCGAACGGTTTGATTCGCGGATTTCCACATTGCCGTTTGACTGGCGGTACAGATAGATTCCGTACTCTTCGCCCTTTGATACCAAGTCCTGCATGCTGTAGCGCGTCCGGCTGCCGTCCTCGTTCTCGACCACCAGCGCCGGCCGGTTAAAATTCAGCGAGCCGTCCGCCTCCTCCAGCATCTGTTTTAGCCCGACGTATTTTAAAATGTAGTTTAAATCCAATCCGATATGCTCGGACAAAGTCCAGCTGTCCTCATAGTTGCGGTTGCAGATCCAGTCGTTCCAGCCGATTTCCATGGCCTCCGTGGTCACGCCCAGCACCATAAGACGCCCGGCCAGCCCGGCAATGATCGCAATCGACGCCATCAGAATTGCGCTGGCAATCGTTTTTTTGGTTCTTAAACCAATTTTTTTCATCCGATTTTCTCCACCTTATAGCCCAGCCCCCACACGACCTTCAGGTAGCGGGGGTTCTTGGGATCGATCTCGATTTTCTCGCGGATATGGCGGATATGCACGGCTACGGTGTTTTCTACACCGATCGCCTCCTCGTTCCAGATATTCTCATAAATCTGCTCGATGGAAAATACCCGTCCCGCGTTGATTACCAGAAAGCGGAGAATATTATACTCCATGGGCGTAAGCTTCACCGGCTCCCCGTCCACCGTAACGGTTTTCTCGTCGTCGTTGACGCACAGGTCGCCGGTGCGAAACACGGTTTCGCTCTCCACGTTCATCGTGCCCAGCTGGGTATAGCGGCGCAGCTGCGATTTGACGCGCGCGGTCAGCTCCAGGGGATTAAACGGTTTGGTCACGTAGTCGTCGGCCCCGATATTTAAGCCCAGAATCTTATCGACGTCCTCCGATTTCGCCGAGAGGATAATGATCGGGATCCCGCTGTACTCGCGGATCTTCATCGTCGCGCGGATCCCGTCCAGCTTCGGCATCATCACGTCGATCAGAAGCAGATGGATATCGTTCTTTTTCAGCACCTCCAGCGCCTCCATACCGTCATAGGCTTTAAAAATATGATAGCCCTCCTGGGATAAGTAAATCTCGATGGCCTCCACAATTTCCTTGTCGTCGTCGCATACCAGAATATTGTACATGGTTTCGTCCCCTCCTGCTGTCCGTCTTTTAAGCTATTATACGGTATGATTTTGACGTCCGCAAGCCCTATTCCCGCCCGGTCCGAAAGCTGCTTTGCCATCCCGCCTAAAAAAGCCCCCTTGAAAACAAAATTTTCCCGCTTTCTGCCTACAGTATAAGAGGCAGATACAAAAAAGGGCGGCGGAAAAAGGAAAGAATTTATTAAGATCACCTGTGTATTTGGCTCTTGCATCCTGCTGCCAAATGTGCTATGGGAAAGACAGAAAAGGGAAAACCAGAGACACATGGCCTACCCTCGACAGTGAATAACTTATAGCCCTTTACAGGGCCAGCCGTCACTATCGCTAGTAGTGGCGGCTATTTCTTTCCCTTGAAGATCTGATAGCACGGACCCACGAGGGCGACGAGCAGAATACAAAACCGGAATATGTCTTTCAATCTCATTTTATAAGAATCCTGCTACCGGCCGCAATAAATCCGCCTCCTCCCTCATAAAATACGGTAAGAGCTTCTTTGAAAGAAGGAAACATCCATGTTAAATCTTCTATGGGGCGCCATGATTGTCATCGGCGTCATCTGGGGGAGCCTCCATGGCACGCTGGGCGCCGTCACCGAGGGCGTGCTAGGCGGAGCCAGGGACGCGGTCAGCCTCTGCGTGACCATGCTGGGGATCCTCTCCTTCTGGAGCGGCATCCTGGAAATCGGCGAGCGGGCGGGCCTGCTGGAAAAATTCAGCCGCGCCCTGCGTCCGTTGATCCGCTTCCTCTTTCCCGGCATCCCCAAGGGTCACCCGGCCGAGCAGGCCATCTCCACCAACGTGATCGCCAATATGCTGGGCCTGGGCTGGGCCGCCACGCCGGCCGGGCTCAAGGCCATGGAGCAGTTAGATACGCTGAACGAAAAAAAAGGCGTCGCCACCAACGCCATGTGTACCTTCCTGATCCTCAACATGTCCTCCCTGCAGCTGATCCCGATCAACATGATCGCCTACCGGAGCCAGTACGGCTCGGTCGCGCCGGCCGCGATTGTCATGCCGGCTCTGCTGGCCACCACCGTCTCCACGATCGTCGGCATCCTGGCTGCCAAGGCCTTTGAGAGGACCTGGCCATGAATCTGATCCTGTACCTGTCCGACCTCATTCTGCCCTTCGCCGTGTTCTATATTGTCGCGGCCGGCCTGCTGGCCGGTCGTCCGGTCTACGACGATTTTGTAAACGGGGCCAAGGAAGGGTTTAAAACCGTCCTCGGCGTGATGCCGACGCTGATCGGCCTCATGGCCGGGGTAGCCGTCCTGCGCGCCAGCGGTTTTTTGACGTTCCTGGCCGCCTTTTTGGCGCGTTTTATTTCCGAGCAGCTCGTGATGCCGGAGCTGATTTCCGTCATCCTTGTCAAGCTCTTCTCCTCCTCGGCCGCTACCGGCCTGGCCCTCGACATCTTCCGGGAATACGGCACGGACTCCCGGCTGGGGATGGCCGTATCGCTGATGCTCAGCTGCACGGAAACCATTTTTTATACGATGTCCGTCTACTATATGAGCGTAAAAGTAAAGAAAACCCGCTACACACTGCCGGGGGCGCTGGCGGCCACGGCTGCGGGCGTCGTCATGAGCCTGGTCCTGGCGGCGCGGATGTAATGAAAGGCCGGCGCGGCAGATATGCTTCCAGACAGACACGACGGCGCTTACACCTTCTCCAAAAGCGCCCGCAGCTGTTCGATGCTCTGGCAGTCCTTCAGCATCTGGCTGTGCTCGTTGACGGATACAATTTTCATAATCTTGCGAAACAGACGGCTGTAGTTTTTCGCATCCGCGTCGTTGGCCGCCACCAGGATCACGAAATCCGCGGCTTCCTTGTCCCATTCGATCGGATGCTCCAGGCGGATCATCAGGATGACGGAAGAGAGCACCTTATCCTTCAGGCCGTGGGGCAGGGCGATCCCCCTGGCAATGTAGGTGCCGCCTGATTTCATCCTCTGAACGACCGATTCATAAAAGCCCTCCTGTACATATTCCTCCTCCTGCAAAAACCGGCAGTATTTCTGCAAAAGCTCCCGGGAGGAGGCGGAATCGTCTTTGAAAAACAACAGGTAATTTTGGTACAGGGCTTCCATGGGCACATCCTGCGACAGCCGGTACTGCTGTACCAGGAAATGGCGGATCCTCCCCAGGTCCTTCTGCGTAAAATTGATGCTGATATTGACCACATGGCGGCCGGCCGGCCGGTGCGAGGTCGTATTCAAAATCAGATCGTAGTCGTTAATCGCCAGATGCTCCAGCGTATTTTCCCGGAAAATGTCCTGGATCCGGATCTCGTCAAAATAGGCCTCAACCAGGTTTTTGAGGAAAATCTCGATCGAAAGGCCCTCGTTGCACAGAAGCGCCGCCTTGATTTTCTGCCGGTTCGCAGGGCGGTTGACGGCGGCGATGATGTGCAGGCAGATGTAGCCGATTTCATTGGAGTCAAAAAAGATATGCTCCATGCATTCCAGGTCCTCGATTGCCGTCACCACCGCCATATAGACTTCGGTGTATTCCATGCGGATCTGCTCTAACAGCGGGTTTTCGCTGACCAGGCCGTATTTCATACGGTGGATCGCCGGTTTCAAGTGGTCCATCAGGCTCTGCTTGAGCTCGTAGTCATGGGACAGCTCCACGTTCAGGCGAATGCTTAAAAGATTGATGAATTTTTCCAGATACTCCATGTTCTGATACGGCAGGGACACATTGGCCTGCTTGCGCGTCCCCAGCAGAAGCACGGCCATGTAGGCAACCTCCGGATCCGGGTAGAGGATGCCCAGCTCCCGCTCCAGGTAGGTCTTTAAGAGGGCGGCATGGTAGTACTCCTGCGTCGTGCGGATCCCCTCCTGCCCGCCGCTTTTGACGGTATGCCGGCTCCGCAGGCGCACGGCCTGAATGCAGAGCTGCAGCGCCAGGCGGTTATAGTCCTCATCCACATAGTTGGTATTGAGGATGCTCTCGCTGATTCCTAGGATTTCCAACAGCCGCTTGATTTCGTTTTCGTAGAGAAAATGGTTTAATATGGAAAAGGTCCGGGCCGACAGCCGCGCCGGCGGCTCTTCTTCCCCTCCCAGCGACGATATCGCAAAGTCAAAAAACAGCTGGCGCAGCTGCTCTTCTTCTCCCGCCAGCACATAGCCCTTCCGCTTATGATGCTCCAAACGGCAGCCATAGCGGTCGGCGAATTCCTCCACCTTTTGCAAAAGGGCATAGAGCGTCGTATTCGATATATACAAATCTTCGCAAAAATCCTCGGCCGTCCTTTCTCCGGCTCCGCTTAATAAGTCGAGCAGGATCTTGCCATAATCGGATTCCTTCTCATCGTTTAAGTAAACCGAGGTTTTCAACCGCGCCAGCACGCGGGATTTGGTCTGCCAGTCCGCTTCCAGAAAAATCCCTTTGTTGGGCTTCTTAATCAGTGTGGCCGGCGCGATAATCCGCAGGAAATCACAGGAAGCCAGATCGCTGATGACCGTTCTCTGCGATACGCCGGCTTGTCCGGCCAGGGTCTGTATCGTGATAAAATCGGTCTGCACCAGCAGGGTTCTGGCGATGTCGTACAGGCGTTCCATTCTCGTCATTGAAATCCCCCCTTTCGCCTTCCTATCATTATAGTATATTTTTTTCCGTTTTTCCTTTTCGATATACTTCACCATTTTTCCTGATTCCTGAAATTTTTAGATGGGCTTACGGGTTTATTCCTGAAGATGGATTCTGCTATATTGTGATAACCGAGATATGGCAGATGCCCCGAAAACACGGGGAAACGGAGGAAACGCCATGGCAAAAACCGCTTATTGCATCCATCACACCCACTGGGATTTGATATGGTATTTTACGGCGCAGGATGCTGCCGTGCAATTTGCCTACAACATGAAAGAAATGCTTGCGGGCTTTCGGGACGGAAAAATCGAGAATTTCTTCCTTGACGGCCAGACCGCGCCTTTGGACGAATATCTTCGCCTTCATCCCGAGGACGAGGCATATGTCCGCGAATTGATCGCCGGCGGCCGGCTGATCATCGGCCCCTTCCAGTCGCAGCTCGACTGCTTTATCAGCAGCGGCGAATCGGTGATTCAGAACCTGCGTCTGGGCATGCGGACGGCCGAAGCGCTGGGGCATATCTCGCGGATCGCTTACCTGCCGGATTCCTTTGGGCATTCGTATGATTTTCCTAAAATTTTCCGCTCGTTCGGCATCGAAAATTTCGTCATCACCCGCGGCGTCGGGGATGAGTACGGTCTTGGCAGCGAGTTTTACATGCAGTCGAACGATGGCAGCACAATCCTTGTCTGCACGATGATCGCCGGCTACGGCTACGGCTGCTACGCGTTCAAGGAGGGCCGGCTTTTTGAGGATTCCGCCCAGGATTACAACCGGATCGGCGTGCGCTCCCTGATCGAGCGGCTTTTATCCTATTCTACAATCAAGGATGAATTCGTGTTCCCGCTGGGCTTTGACCAGAATCCGGCCATCCTCAACATTCCCGAACAGATTCGCCGCTACAATGAGATGCAGAAGGAGATTGTTTTCAAGTCGGCGACCTGGGAAGAATTCTGCGCGCATGTGCGTGCTCACGGCCAGGGGCTGAAAACGCATCGCGGCGAGCTTTTTTCCACGCAGTACCACCGCGTGCACAAGTCGATCTTTTCCGCGCGCGCCGATATTAAGGCGCTGCAGGATCGCTGCGAACGGCTTTTGACGTATGAGCTGCAGCCAATGATGAGCATGCTGGATTCGCTGGGCCTCCCCTACGAACACGGGCTGTTGGATCGCGCCTGGGATACGCTGCTCAAATGTCAGACCCATTCCTCGGCTACTTTAACCGATGAAACGAACGATTATATCGAACGGGAAACAAAGAACGCGCTGCAGCTGGCACAGTCGGCCAAGATTTACCTGATGAAGCTGCTGGCGCTCTCCATCGGGCCTAAGCAGGCGGCGCGGTATCCTCTGATCGTCTTTAACACGCTGCCGGTACGCCGCAGCCAGACGCTGACCCTCAAGCTTTTAACGAAAAGCCCTTGCTTCGAGATCCGCGACGGGGAGCATACGCTTCCTTACACGCTCTTAAAGAGCGTGAAGAAAAACCACGGCGTACTGCGCAAGGACGTTTCGCTCCTCGAAGAGGACAAGTACTATTACGAAAGCGACGTACTGCTCACGACGGATGTGTTTGAGGGCATGGGATACAGGACCTGGCAGGTCTGCGATACCGAGGCTCCCTGCGGCCGGATTGCCTGTGAAGGCGGCCGTTTGATCGAAAACGAATGGCTGCGGATCTGGCAGGATGAGAACGGGCTTGTATTGTATGACAAAAAACGGAATCGAAAAATCACGCGGGCAATCTATCTGGAGGAATCCGGCGATGAAGGGGACAGCTTTGATTATTCCTATCCCTCCCATGACTGGATTTTGGCGGAGGATTTTGCCGATGCAAAAGTACGCTGTTACACGGCCGGGCCCGCTCAGTGGATGGTTTTAGAGGGAAGCTTTCGTGTTCCATCCGATCTTGTCGCCCGCAAAAAACGGGATGCGGACGCTGTGCTTTCCTATGAAATCACCTTGACGCTTCATTCGGACCGGGAGCGGGTAGAGGTGAACGGCACCCTTCACAATCAGAGCCGGCAACATCGGGTACGCTTTGTGGTGCGCGGCCTTGCGCCTCAGGATACCTCCTACGCGGGCACGCAGTTTGGCGTAGTGGAACGAAAAACCAGGCCCGACGGACTGAAGGACTGGAGAGAGCAAGGCTGGTTCGAGGAGCCGAGCCCGACGTTTCCGCTGTTGAACCATGTTTCGATGCGGGAGCCGGATCGAACGGTCTCCGTATTTACCCGCAGTATCAAGGAGTATGAGCTGATCGGGGAGGGCTGCTCCGACCTGGCGCTTACGCTCTTTCGCAGCTACGGGGCGATGGGCTATCCCGACCTGCACCGCCGGCCCGGCCGGCCCAGCGGCCTCGACTACATGGTCTTTGAGACGCCGGAATGCCAGATGCTCGGGGACAATTCGTTTGCCTTGGCGATCCAGTATTTTGATACCCCGGACGCAAACCGAATTACGAACGCCTATATCGATTATGCCTGCGAGCCTTCCTGCTATCAGAGGCAGGATTTTGATAAATCGCTGTATCCGCTTTCCTACTTTCCTACGAATCCTTGGAAGGAAACGCTGCCAAAGCGCTATGCGTTTTTGCTGCTTGACGATACGCCGGCAAGCTTTGGCAGTCTTGTGAAATCGGAACGCACCGGCCGTTATCTGCTTCGGCTTTATAATAATGAAACGCAGGAAGCAAAAGGCGGGGCACTTACTTCGGAGAAAGTCAGGCCTGTGGCTTTGACCGATTTGCAGGAAAAGAGACACGACATGGTTTCCGGGGTATTGCCGGCGATGAAGGGGGGCGAACTGAGGATTCTTGCGCTGGAATGCCAAAAAGAAACAGAATAGTACCATAAAGACCCAAAACAAAAACAAGGAGGAGAAGCGTAGCATGAAAACAATCGTTGGCGTATGCGCCTGCCCGGCCGGAATTGCCCATACGTATATGGCGGCCGAAAATCTGGAGAACTATGCAAAGAAAAAGGGGTACAAGGCAAAGATCGAGACCAATGGCTCCGCCGGGGTCGAGAACCGGCTCACGGACGAGGATATCGCCGCGGCCGACGCCGTCATCATCGCGGCCGACACCCGCGTGGAGACGGAGCGCTTCCGGGGCAAGCCTCTGATCGAGGTATCGGTTTCCACGGCCATCCGCAAGGTGGAGAGCATCTTTGCCAAAATTGAAAACGGAGAGGTTTCTGTTTATTAAACGTAAGAGGGGAGAAATCACATGAACACAAAGAAAATCTACAATAACCTGATGTCGGGCGTATCGCATTTCCTGCCCTTTGTTATCGGCGGCGGCATTCTCACCGCCATGGCCTATCTGCTGGACGTTGCCAATTCCTCGGCGGCCACCTTCGGTTCCTCGACGGTGCTGTGCGCCTGGCTGTTAAAGGTCGGCGGCGCGGCCATGGGCTTCATGTTCCCGATTCTCGCGGGCTACATTGCCTACGCGATCGGCGACCGGCCGGCCCTGCTTCTGGGCATCGTCTCCGGCGTACTGGCCAGCGACGGCGGCTCGGGCTTTCTCGGCGCGATCTTAGGCGGCTTTGCCAGCGGCTATATCATCCTGGGACTGAAAAAAGCCTGCGCCGGCCTTCCGCGTTCTCTGGAGGGAATTAAGACGCTGCTGATCTTTCCGATCGCCGGTCTGCTGATCGCTTCTCTGGCCATGGTGGCGGTCAACGCGCTTGTCGGTCCGATCAACAACGGCTTAACCGGTTTTCTGCAGAGCCTGGGCGGCGCAAACGCTTCTATCTTAGGGGCTGTGATCGGCATCATGCTGGCGCTCGATCTGGGCGGGCCCATCAATAAGACGGCTTACCTTTTTTCCGTGGCCACTTTGACCGCGGCCGACGGCAGCCCGATTCCCAGTATCATTATGGCTTCCTGCGGCTGTAGCGCGATGGTGATATCCACAAGCTGCGCCGTGGCGGCGACGCTTTTCCCCAAAAAGTTCAGCGAAAGCCTGCGCGGCGCAAAGGTCGGCGCTTACATCATGGGCCTGAGCTTCTTTGTCGAGGGCGCGATTCCGTATGTGATGGCCAAGCCTAAGCAGATTTTGCCGGCCCTCTGCATCGGCGCCGCCGTGACCGGCGCCCTGATCCCGATCTTCGGCGTGACGCTGTCGGCGCCGATCGGCGGTCTGGAAACGCTGCCTTTAGTCAGCAATATTCCGATGTACCTGCTGTGTTTTGCCATCGGCGTGGCCGTAGCCGTAGCCATCATCTGGTTCTTTATGAGAAAGGAGCCGGATATCGAGGAGTAAAAAGCCCATGAAGCTGATAAATGAACAGTTGATTGAAGTCCCCTCCTCCCTGCAAAGCAAGGAGGAAATCATAAGGCAGGTCGCCGGCCTGTTATATGCCGAGAACCGGATCACGGACCGGGACGGTTTTATCACCGATCTCTATGAGCGGGAACAGGAGCTTTCCACCTCCATGGGGCTGGGAATCGCCATTCCCCACGCAAAATCTCAGTATGTCCGCTGTCCGTCCCTTGTCTTTATCAAGCTGGAAAATCCCGTCGCCTGGAATGAGGACAACGTGCAGCTCGTGTTCGGGATCGCGGTTTCCAAAGAGCACGAAGGCGAGATGCATTTGAAAATCTTGTCGCAATTGGCGCGGAAGCTGATGAACGATAATTTCAGGAACACCCTGTTCGGCATTTCCGATCGCCGGGAAGCCTATACGGCGCTTTCCTTTTTAAACGGCGAGACGGCCCTGTAAGCGGCCCTGCAACCGGATGAAAAAAGAACCGTTCCTCGTCAAAACGGTTCTTTTTTCACGCCCTCTACAAAGACTGCGCATACTCCGACGGCGACGCCCCCATATACTTGCGGAACACCTCATGGAAATATTTATATTCCCCAAACCCCACCTGCTCGGAAATCTCGCCGACCCGCAGCCGCCCCTCCTTCAAAAGCTCCGCCGCCTTCTGGACGCGGTAAATATTGCGAAACTCCGTAAAAGTCACCGACGTGCTGTCCTTAAATTTGCGGCTCAGGTAGCTCTCGCTCACCCGGTAGCGCTCCGCCACCTGGCGGATCGTGACCTGCTCCATGTAATGCTCCCGGATATAGCGAATCGTCTCCATCACATAATAATTCATCTGCCTGGCGTCCAGCCCGCGAAAATACTCCGGCTCCCGCACCTTAGGCATTTCCCTGGCCCGGATATCGCGGATCACGCTGGCCGTCTCCTCCACATGGCGCTTCAGCTTGCGGATGCTGCGGGCCAGCGCGTCCTCGTCAATCGGCTTTAACAGATAATCAAACACATTCAGCTCGATCGCCCGTTTCGCCTCCTCAAACTCCGAATAGCCGGTCAAAATAATGCTGTAAAACCGGCAATAGCGGGACGCGCTCTCAATCATGTCAAACCCGCTCATCCCCGGCATCCGGATATCGGTCATCACAATATCCGGCTGCAAACAGCGGATCAGCTCGATGCCCGCCTGTCCGTCCGCCGCGTCCCCCACCACGCAGCAGTCGAGCGCCAGCCAGTCAAACGTATAACGAAGCCCCTGGCGAATCATGTCCTCATCCTCCACGATTACCACCTTAAACATCCTCTTCCCCCCTTTCCAACGGCATATTCACGCAAAACACCGCCCCCTCCTCTCCGTTCTCAATCCCGATCCCATAAGACGCCCCGTACATCAGCGTCACCCGCCGGTGGATATTGTAAAGCCCGGTGTGGCCGCTGTCGTTTTTCGGCTGCGCCAGCATATGCAAAAGCTCCTGCCGCGCCGCCTCGCAGATGCCGCTCCCGGCGTCCTCCACCCGGATCCGCAGACATCCCGCCTCCGTAAACACCCGCACCCGGATGCGGCAGCGCCCGTTCTCGTCCCCGCCATGCTTCAGGGCATTCTCCACCAGGGGCTGGATAATCCGCTTCGGAATCCGCAGCTTTTTCGTCCGCTCCTCAATCTCCAGGTCATATACCAGCTTGTCCCCAAAACGGTATTTCTGGATCAAAAGATAATTGCGGCAAAACTCGATCTCCTCCCGCACCGTAAGCATAGAGCCCGACATATCAATGCTCTGGCGCAGCAGCACGCCTAAGGCCGAGATCACCCGCCCCACCTTGTCCGGGTTGATCTTCGTCATAAAACGAATCAGCTCCAGCGTATTGTAAAGAAAATGCGGTTCCAGCTGCAGCTCCAGCTGCTTCATCTCCGACAGCACGTTCTGCCTGGCGATCTCCTCATTGCGGGCCAGCAGCTGCTTCATATCCTCCGTCATCTTATTATAAGAAACGGCGATATCCTCCAGCTCATCCCCGGTGCGCAGCTCCAGCGGAATTCCCAGCTTCTCATAGCTGATCCCGTCCATCGCCTCCACAATCCGGCTCACGGAGCGCGTCTGGCGGGCCGCGATAATGCCCGACGCCAGATAAATAAACAGCAGCAGCAGCAAAAATACCAGGCCAAACGTCACAATGACCGCCTCCAGCACCCGCGTGTACTGGCTGATCTCCGTCATGGTATAAACCTTCAAAAAGCTGTTTAACACCGGCGTTTCCCGGATATACATCCACATATCCATCGAAGATACCAGCCGCGTTTTCCTGCCGGTCAACTCCGACAAAATTTTGCCATAAGCGCTGATAAACGCATCGTCCGAATACCACAAAGCCTGCCCGTACGAATTCGTGATTACATATTCAATCCCGTTAATTCTCCGGAACGCATTGCAGAAATCCTCCGCCGCCGTCTCAAAAATCAACATCCCCTGCAAAACGCCGTCCCGGCAGATCCCCCGCCCCATACAAAAAACCGAGTCCCCGCCGTCGGGCGCGTATTCCACGGACACGCTGATCGCCTCCGGATTCTCCCGTATTTTACTGGTAATGCTCACCGCCGACACATAAGGAGACACCAGATAATCCGGCAGCGTGCCCGCGTTGGCGGCCAGCACCTCCCCCTCGGCGCCCAGCCAGAAAAAACGGCAGTGGACCGGGCTGTCCGCCCGAAAATCATACAGCCGCTGCGCGATTTCAGTCTCTCTGCACAACAGCGATGAACAGGCAACCACCTGCTCATCGCTGCAAAATTCCAAAAGCTCCCGGGAATACAACGACTCCACGTCCTCCCACAGCTCGACGATCGAACAGTTGTACTCCTGGTTGCTGCGTACCACATTGGAAGCCGTCATGATGCCCATCGCCAGGATGCCGGCCACTGTCAAAACCGCCAGCGGCGCCATCGCGTACGAGAGAAAGGCCCTGCTGATCGAATCCTTAAACGAACGTTTTTTTGCATTCTTTTTCATGGCCCTTCTTCGTCCTTCCCGCTATCCGCCCCATGCGTCTCCCTTACAAATCCACCTCCGAGCTTCCGCTCACCTTAAAGAAGATAAACAAAGAAAGGATCGTTGTCAAGGTAAGAATCGTCGCAATCGCGCCCGCCGTGCCGTACTCCATCCGCACCACCTGCTGGTACACCGATACGGACATCGTAATCGTGCGGCTCGAATACAGGATAAAAGAAGCGCTCAGCTCATTGATCACCGTCACCCAGCTCAAAATCGCCCCCGACAACACGCCCGGCAGCATCATATGCGCCGTAATCCGGAAAAAAGTCTTGACCGGCCCGCAGCCTAAGCTGATGGACGCCTCCTCCACGCTGGGGCTTAGCTGGTACATAATCGCCGTGCTGGAACGCAGCGTATACGGCAGACGCCGGATCACCAGCGCGATCACAATAATCACGGAAGTCCCGCTCAGCACCATCGGCGGCTTATTAAACGCCATCAAAAGCGTCAAGCCCAAAACCGCGCCCGGCAGCACATACGGAAACATCGTCACCGCGTCGATAAAGCGCGTCAACACATTTTTCTTGCGCGTCGACACATAAGCCACAAACATGCCCAGGATTACGATCACCACAATCGCCGCCAGACAGTATTTATACGTATTCAGAACCGGCCTGGCCAAACTGGAAAACACGGTCCGGTAGCTGTCCAGCGAAAAGCCCTGGCGGAACATCTTGCCCTCCGTCTTTAAAAACGAAGTCACCAGCACCGTAATATGCGGAATAATCGAAAACGCCAAAATCACATATGCGCCGATGTGCGCAAACACACCGCCGATCCCGGTAAATTTCTGCTTCTTAATCGGCTTTAAAGAGCTCATGGTGTAAGATTTCCGGTTGATTACATACTGCTGCGCGCCCAAAAACACCATCGTAATCACGACCATGATGCAGGCGATCGCCGCCGAAAAATTGCTGTTGCCGCCGATCTCATTGATATACTCCGTGTACACCATCGTCGAAAGAGCATTAAGCCCCTCGCCCAAAACCATCGGCGTGCCAAAATCGGCAATCGCGTTCATAAAGACCATCAGCGCGCCGGCCAAAAGCGTCGGCAGCACCAGCGGAATCACGACCGTAAAAACCTTCTTCACCGGCGTGCAGCCAAGGCTCTCCGAAGCCTCGATCAGCGATACGTCGATCTTTTTCAAAGCACCCTTCATATAAATATAAATAAAGGGATACAGCTTCAATGTCAACACAAAAATGATCCCGCCCAGGCCGTAGATACTCGGCAGACGGATCCCCGCCTTCGCGAACAAATCGCTGAGAAAGCCGCTGCGCCCCAGCAAAAGCACCCAAGAATAGGCCCCGATAAAGGGCGGCGACAGCAGGGAAATAATAATCAGGATATCAATGACGCGGCTTCCCTTAAATTTGTAGGTCGCCATCAGATACGCCAGCGGCGCGCCGATCAGCACCGCCAGACCCGTCACCGAAAAGCCGATAATCATGCTGTTTTTCAGCCCGCGCTTATAATAATTCTTGCTGAAAAAGCGGACAAAATTATCCAGCGAAAAGCTCCCGTCCGCGCCGTTTTGAAACGCCCGGATAAACAGCGTAAACAGCGGGTACGCCAAAAACACCAGCAAAACCAGGGTAATCACCACCGTAAGCCAGAACCAAAAGTCCGGTTTCCATTTTCTATTCGCCGCCATAGATCGTCACCCCTTTAATCAGGCTGCGCGCGCCGTCGGCCGTAAAGACGTTGGCCTTGTTCTCCATCGGCATAATGCAGGCCGTATCCCCCGCGTTCAGCTTCCTCTCCAGGTAATTCATCGGCTCCGTCAACTCGTTTTCATCCTCCAGCTCCACCGCCAAGGCATTCTCAAACGCCACCTTATAGCTCATATTCTGCCCTAAGAAGGTGCTGCTTATGACGCGGACCCGCAGGCCCCTGTCCGCGTAGTGAAACTCATTCGGGCGCATGGAGACGATCACCTCCTGCCCGTCCTCCACGCTCTCATCCAAATCCGGAACATGCAGCACGCAGTCCTCGTTCAGCACGACCGCCGGCCGGCCGTTCTCCATGCGCACGGTCCCCCGAAACAGATTGGAGAACCCGATAAACGTCGCCACAAACGTATTGTACGGCCGCAGGTAAATCTCCATCGGCTGGCCGATCTGCTGCAGCTCTCCCAGCTTCATGACCGCGATCCGGTCGGAAATCGCCAGCGCCTCCTCCTGGTCATGCGTCACATACACGGTCGTAATCCCGACCTTTTTCTGCAGCTCCCGGATCGTCGTGCGCATCTCGATGCGCAGCTTGGCGTCCAGGTTTGACAAAGGCTCATCCATCAAAAGCACGCTGGGGCTGATGACAATCGCCCGGGCCAGCGCCACGCGCTGCTGCTGCCCGCCGCTTAAACGGTCCGGCAGACGGTCCGCGAATTCCTCGATTTTTACAATCTTCAGAATCTCGTCCACCCGTTTTTTCAGCTCCTCGCCCGATATCTTTCTCTGCTTCAAGCCAAATTCCACATTCTGGCGAACCGTAAGATGGGGGAAGATCGCATAGTTTTGGAATACCATGCCGATATTGCGCTTCTGCGCCGGCACATCGTTCATGACCGTATCGTCAAAAAGGATCCGGCCGCCCTCCAGCGTATTAAAGCCGGCCAGGATCCGCAGAAAGGTCGTCTTGCCGCAGCCGGACGGCCCCAGCAGGGTAAAAAATTCGCCGTCTTTGATCACCAGCGAAAGATCCGGTATGACTGTTACCTTCCCATTCTCATATTTTTTTACTACATGCTCCGCCGATATCCGAATACTCATTTTGCCTCCCTCTTGCAAGCGGTTTTTTTATACGGACGGCAGGAAGGAAACCTCCCTGCCGCCTGTGAATTGCTCTGTCGTTTTTCATAAGGCCCGGAAACTGCGCCGCCCTTTTTCGCAATGTCCGCAAGCCGCGCACGCCCCGGATGCAAAGCCTTTTTTATTCGTATACGGCGTCCTTGAAGCGGTCCAGGGCCGTGTTCTGGATATCGGTATCCACCACCGGCTCCGGAATCAGGTTCATCGTCTCGATCGCCGGCATCTCGCCGGGAGCCGCCACGTCGCCGCGTACGGAGCGGGCGTTATGCCCTTCCATATAGCGCTGCTGGAAATCCTGTCCCAGGATATAGTCTACAAACAGCTTCGCATTCTCCATATTCGGAGCATCCTTGATGATGACGATCGGACCGGCGATCGTCGCCGAGCCCTCCTCCGGCCAGATAGCCTCGACCGGCGCGTTGTCCTTCATATAGGAAGCGTAATACAGCTCGTGGGTTAAGCCTACGATGTACTCGCCGTCCGCCACGCCCTTGGGCACCGCCGAGGAGCCGGAGAGGATCTTGCCGTCTAACTGCGCGCAGAACTGCTCCATCCAGTCCCAGCCGGCGTCGTAATTCTGTCCGTCGCCCATTACGGTCAAGAGGTTAAACACCAGCACGTTCGACAGCGACGAGGCCGCCGGGTCCGCAAAGGCGATCTTGCCCTTCAGCTCAGGGTTCAGCAGATCGTTCCAGCCCTTGATTTCAATATCGCCGATCAGATCCTTATTGACCAGGATAATCGTGGGAACCAGGCAGTAGGTGCTGATCTTGCCCGTCGTATTCTTGTAGGCGTCCAGCACATTCGCGTCCTCGGGAGATACGTATTCCTCCCACAGATCCATCGCCGGCTCAAAAACGCCGATGGAGCCGCCCAGGATTACGTCGCCCTGGGGATTATCCTTCTCCGCCGTCACGCGGGTAACCAGCTCGCCCGCGCCTCCGCTCACTACCTCTACCTCGATGCCGTACTGCTCCTCAAAGGCCGGGATCGCGATCCCCAGCTCCTCCTCCGACCAGGGCGAATATACGACCAGCTTGTTCGAGCCGTCGGTGTTCGCGCTGTCGCCCGCGCCTCCGGCATTACCGGCGTCGCCGGCCGCCGTTCCCGCGTTGCTGCCGCCGTCTCCCGCCTTCGTCTCGTCCGTCCCGCCGCAGCCCGCTAAGCTCAGAACCAATACGGCAGCCAGCGCCAGGGCCAGCCATCTGAATTTTTTCATGTACCTTCTCCTCCTCTTATATTATTTTGGGAAAACAGGGGGTTCTCCCCTTGCCCCTTATTATAAAGTCTCCTCCCTCACGATCACAATCCGCTACAGTCCATAAATATCTTCAAAAATGAACATTTTCCCAATCAGCAACTGTTTTTACGGATATTTTTTATCTATTTTTTATTACAAAGCCCTCTTTCGCATCTATGGCCCCTAAGCTTTCCCACAATATGTCTTATTTTTGCACTCTCTTTTTCTGATTTTTGTGCAGAAAGAATCTTAGGCATTTTTTCCCTAAGGACGCCGCAGACGTTGATTTTCTTCCGTCATGTTCCTATCATAGAAGCAGCTTCCCTATTATGCCTGCAAAGCACGGGCGATACATTTTTCGTCTTTTGTCTCATTTTGCCGTCTCCTCTTGACAGCCTTGCCTCATGCTGATACAATCATCTCGTCAAATCAATTGTAGCATCAAGAAACGTATTGAGAGGAGATACCGGACATGACACAGATACAAAAAAGGCTGCTGATCCTGCTGATCGTCGTCCTCGTCGCCGCCGCCCTGGGCGGCTGGCCGTACGCGCCGTCTTAAACCTGCTGTTAGGCGGCACGCTTTTTGGAGGGAACTTCCTATGAGAAAAGAAAAAAGAAAGGGCAGAGCAATGTGGGGTTTTATTTACGCAGGCGCCTTCCTCGGCGCGTTTATCCTTTCCGCCGTCATTAAAATGACGTACGATCCCATGGCAAAGAAATTCGCTTTCGAATGGAACGATTCCGTCGGCAAAATCTACGCCGACCTCTCCTACGGCGAAGGCGAAGCCAACAAATTCGACCTCTACGTCCCGGCGGACAACACAAAAGAGGCCTACGGCCTGGTCGTCTACCTGCACGCCGGCGGTTTTACCAGCGGAGATAAAAGCGGCGACGCGGAAATGCTCAAGCGCCTGTGCTCCATGGGCTACGTGGCGGCCGGCATCAACTACACGCTCTTTAGCGAGGCCCACCCGGACGCCAACGTCTACACCCAGTCCCTGGAGATCAAAGAAAGCATCCCCTTTGTGATCGCAGAGGCCGAACAGCTCGGCTACCATCTGGACTCCATGGCCATGTCCGGCGGCTCGGCGGGCCACTGCCTGGCGATGCTGTACGCCTACCGCGACGCCGCCGAATCGCCTCTGCCGGTCAAGCTCGTCTTTGGCGGCGTCGGCCCGTCCTGCTTCTATCTGGAGGACTGGATCAATATGGGCGTCGACCCGGAGCACCCCGCGCCCGTCGATCCCCATGCCGACTACAGCGGGATCGCCGCGCTATTCTCGGCGATGGCCGGAAAGATGATCACCGCCGACCAGCTCATGACAGGCGCTTATCTGGAAGCAGTAAAGCCCATCTCCGCTGCGATGTGGATCGACGAAAATTCCGTTCCCACGGTCTGCGCCTACGGCGCCTGGGACCGGGTCCAGGCCTTCGGCGCCTCCCGCCGGCTGGAGGAGGCGCTCACGAAGCACCAGGTTCCGCACGAGTACATCGTATTCCCGCATTCCGGGCACGGTCTGCAAAACGACAACGCCCTGTCCGCGCTCTATATGGAAAAAATAGAGGAATATCTCGATACCTATATGCCGGTTCGATGACCGGGCCGGCGCCTTCTCAATATCCCGGCAAATACCAGGCAAATCGTCAAGCCCATGATGCCGAGAAAAAAGATCACCAGCGCCGCCTTGCCGCCGGGCGAATAGGCGTCATCATGCCGTCGGCGCTTTGCCGCTGTGTAGTGTGCTACCATGGAGTCCAGATTTCCGGCAGAGATGAAAACGCCCAACCTTGGACGGCCAAGCATTGTAAAGGCACTTAGCTTTCTCCAGTCCGGCTGGGCAAGCACCGCCACCCGATAGCCTTCTGCCTCCAGCACGCGGGAAATCACGGCGGGGCCGAAGGATGGGTGGTCGACATAGGCGTCTCCTGTTATCAGCAGAAAATCATACTCCTGCCAGCCGCGGGCGGCCATATCCTGTTTTGAGATAGGAAGAAAGCCCATTTCCATGCTTACTGTTCCTCATATCCGATGTACTTTTCCAGATATTCCAGCGGCACCGCCGTGCCCGGTACGTCTCCCACTTTGCGAAAGCCGTACTTTTTGTAAAAATGCTGGGCCACTGCGTTTTCCGGAGCACAGCGCAGCAGAAGCCTGTCACGTCCCAGGGGACGGTAGACGGACACCGCCTGCCCCAAGAGCTGGACGCCCAAGCCCTTATGGCGGTATTCCGGTGTCATGTAATAGAAGGCAATCATGCCTACCTTCTCCTCCGCGCGGAACGCAGTATCCAATTGGAGCACACCGGCAGGTCTGTCGCCGTCCATGGCACAGAATACCTTTTGATGCTCAGCGGCTTCAACGTAAGCATTTTCGTCATAATGCGCCATTTCGCCGTGGATGGTACGCCACGCTTCCCGGCGGCTGTCACGGTAAAGGCTGCGCTCCGTCTCCTCCTCCATGTTCAGCGGGCGGAACCAGAGGGTCACGTCCCGGCGGTAGCTTGCCTCAGGGTCGTTCAAATCGCGCCACCACTGTTGTTTGCTCAAGGTGGAGACCTTTTGCGGCAGGTGGGAATTGTCGTTCTCATAGACTGCCTTGATGCGCTCCCCGTCCACCTCCAGCAACGTGACGGCGGTGTTGTCGCTGTGGGACAGCCTCGCCATCCCCTCCGGCGGCCAGTCCCGCACCGCGGCCTGAAGGCAGCGGATGGCCACCCCGTGACTGAAAACCGCCACAGTCTGGCCGGGATGACGGGCTGCAATATCCAAAACGGCGGCCTTCATGCGTACCATGACGTCTTTATAGCTTTCGCCACCTTCAGGGCGGAACTGGGAGGAGCAGCTTCCGAAACGCTCCAGCCCCGCCCCGTCAAAGCGTCCCACCTGGCTCCACGTGCAGTCCTCCCACGCGCCCAGATTGATTTCCCGCAGGCGCTCGTCCGTCTGAAGGGGTAAATGCTTTGGCAGGTAAACCGCCTTTGCT